>NZ_JADYXF010000040.1:0-48921 GCF_015864385.1 Pseudoalteromonas sp. SWXJZ94C | reverse complement strand
CGGTTGACCTACTGATTACAAGTCAGTTGCTCTACCAGCTGAGCTAAGTCGGCACACAAAACTGTGTGCTAAGGCACGTATAATAATATTAAATCTTATTGATTTCAAACATTATTATTTAATAATGGTGCCCAGACGCGGAATCGAACCACGGACACGAGGATTTTCAATCCTCTGCTCTACCGACTGAGCTATCTGGGCGTGCGGCGTATTAAACGAGTTTTGCCCTTACAAGTCAACTTTTTTTTTACCCTTTATAACTGTTTGAACGGTTTTCAGCCAGTTGAGTCTATTTTTTATTAATAACGTTTATTTTTCCTACAAAACCAGACTATAACTATAATAAATATAATTAAACCAGACTAAAACCGTAGTGAATTAATATTTGTAAATGTTACGATCACTTTGAAAAATACGATAATAGCTTATCGTAGCCAACATATACCAACGGGAACAATTAATGCAGAGTAAATTCTCTTCACCGGTTAAAGGCTTACTGCCACTTTTTTTGATCATGAACATTGCAGTAACAACACTCGCTATTGTTGCCTATTCATTTTACTTACAAAATGAAGAACAATCTGAAAAAATAGCAACTCCTATCGATATAGCAACGCTTGCAACAAGACTCGACTTGCCGATGGTCGATGCTTTAACGATGTATGGACAGGGAAAAGTAAAACAACTCCTTGATTTAACATCGTTATTAACTGATGATTTAGAATATACTCTGTACCGTTTTAGCCCAACGTCACAAGCAGAATTAGTTTACAGCAGCACTAAACCAGCAATCCCTTCAACTGGATTAAAAGAGCATTTAGTCGAACAAGGTATTTTACATCATATTTTAACTTTGAATGATCAACCTATTGGTGAGTTAATCATTCAACAAAACCTGCCGCCACCAGCATTAAGTACACAAAATTCTCAAGTTATTGCATATATAATTGCAATTGCCAGTGTAATCTCTCTATTTATATTAGCTTTATTATTTAATATGCACATTAATTTTCGCTTGCGTAAAAGTACTGGGTTGTTGAGCGAAGAACTTCAAGAAATAACCGAAACGGATAATTACAATAGTAGTGTAAGCGAACGTTTAGATATTGGTTTAGGTGTAGTAGCTCAAAATATTAATTTGCTCCTGCAAAAAGTTCAAACTGTAATGGCAAGTAATGACTCTTCACAAAAAGAATTACAAAAGCTCCAAAATGGTTTAGAAACAGAAGTACATAACCGTACAGTTGCACTTGAACAAGCAACATTAAAAGCCGAGCGAGCAAACGATACCAAAACAACCTTCTTAGCGACCATGAGCCACGAAATCAGAACCCCTATGAATGGGGTTATTGGTACCATTGATTTATTGCGTCAAACAGAGCTTGATGGCGCACAACATCGTTTAAGCACTATTATCCGTGAGTCTGCCTTTTCTTTATTAAGTATATTGGATGATATTTTAGATTTTTCTAAAATTGAAGCCGGTAAATTAAATATAGACCCCACACCTTTTTCAATAACAGATACTATTGAGGAGGTTGCTCGAGTACTTTCTTCAGTGGCTAAAAAGCGCGAGCTTGATTTAGAGCTATCAATAGCTCCTGATATCCCTATTAATCTTACTGGTGATACGGTAAGAGTTCGCCAGGTACTCTATAACCTTTGTAGTAATGCGATTAAATTCACAAGCACCGATGAAAAAATACAAGGGCACGTGAAAATATCAGTCGAAGTGGCGCATAACACGGCTGATCACTTTACTTTACGCTTTTGTGTAACTGATAACGGCAAAGGAATGAATCAAGCGCAACTACGCGAAATATTTAATCCCTTTATTCAAGCTGAAAACTCAATTACTCGAGAATACGGCGGTACTGGCTTAGGTTTATCAATCTGTAAGAGTTTAACGGAATTAATGCTGGGCACTATAAACGTTACCAGCCATATTGGTATTGGTAGTGAGTTTATCGTTGAGTTGCCATTTAGCACTTCAGGAAAGATTAAATACGCTCACAAAGGCGCATTAAACGGCAAACATATTGTTGTTGTGAGTAATCATCTTGAGCGCGAAAAAATCATGTATCGTTATCTATCTTTTATGGGCGCTAAAATAACGTATGTCCATAATGAACAAGAAATTGCAGAGCATCAAGATGATACAGATATAATATGGGTAGTTGATGGCATAGATAATATGGACGCTATCAACGCGCTTTTAAGGCGTTTACTTTACTCTTTAGAAGATAACAACCAACAAGCTGTTGTGTTAAGTAAATTAGACGAAGCGGCAATTAACCATAAAAATATTTTTTATATTAATGCCGCACCATTATGTAAATCTAATTTTATGCTCTCGATACTGGTAGCAGCAGGTTTGCATCAACCAAAACAAATTAAAAAAGCTAAAACACTTAATAACTTTTTAAGCACCGAACAGGCTCGTCAAGCTAATAAGTTAATACTACTTGTTGAAGACAACCTATTAAACCAACAGGTTTTAACTGATCAGCTGCATATTTTAGGTTATGGGGTCGAAGTTGCTAACGACGGTGAAGAAGGGCTTAATATGTGGAGAAAAGGTAACTACTCACTTATTTTAACCGATTTACATATGCCTAAAATGTCGGGTTACGATATGGTCGAAAAAATCCGTAATGAAGCCGAACTGTTAGACTCCATTGATGCCCAACCTCATATTATTGCTGTTACAGCAAATGCTTTAAAAGGCGAGAAAGAGCGCTGTTTAGCGGTAGGCATTAATGACTTTATTACAAAGCCTATAGAGCTAAATTCTTTAGAAGATACATTGAAGCGCTGGAGTAACAAACAAAACCAAGGACAAAATGTAGTGGCGCATCAAAATATGGCACTACCGATAGACATGGAAGCAGTTGCTAAATATGTAGATGGAGACAAAGCTAAACAAGTCCGCTTTTTCAAAATGTATTTAGAGCAGAGCCAAAGTTTAATTAAATCTATTAACTCGGGTGTAATGATAAATGATTTAGACGAAATAGTTGACGGTTGTCATCAATTAAAATCCATTTCAAAAACAATTGGTGCGCAAATGGTTGCCGACCTTGCCAGTACTTTTGAAGAGAAATGCAAAAAAGATGAACTTACAACTGATGAGTTAATTAATTTAAGAGATGAATTAGAAATTGAATACTCAAAGGCAGCTCAATTTTTAAAAGAGCAAGTTAAAATCGCTGAACAAGAAGACGAACTGGTTGATTAAATAAATGAGCATAAAAAAAGGGCTATATAGCCCTTTTTTTTAAAATTCAGAAAATATTACTTTTCTGGTGGTCTATAACCTTCAATTTCTACATCTTTATCTTCAAACAAAAAGCCAACCATTTGTTCTTCTAAAAATATGCGATGCTCTGGGTCCATCATATTTAAATGCTTTTCGTTTATAAGCATTGTTTGCTTATGTTGCCACTGAGCAAAAGCTTCTTTAGAGATGTTGTTAAAAATCTTTTCACCAATTTCACCTGGATATAGTTGAAATCCAAGACCTTCGGCTTCTTTTTGTAACTTTTGACAAAATACGGTACGTGCCATGATTGATTCTCTTTAGCGCTAAATGCCAATAGTTTAACCTATTGGTGCAATTTGTTTAACCAACTTTTTAGTTGGGGCAGCCAAACCCACTTCAACTGATTGATCTAACGGATACCAAACTAACGGCCTGTCATTAACTACATCGGGAATATTTTTAATATTAAGGACATGCGGATTAATAGTCAGCTCAAAATGCGAAAATACATGTGTAAAAGGCTCAAGCGCACTTAAGTTAGCTTCTAGCCCTTGCTGTGCTATAAATACTTCAAGTTCGTTAAGTTCGTTAAATTCAAAAAAACCAAATAATCCTCCCCAAATTCCTGAATTTGGTCTTTTTTCCATTAATACTTTGTTGTCACATTGAATGATTAACTGGTGGCAGACCTTTTTAGGAACCGCTTTTTTTGGTTTTGAATGCGGAAATGTTTTTACTTCCCCCATTTTATAAGCGCCACAGCGTGAGTTTAACGGGCATGCTTGGCAATCAAAACGACTTCGAGAGCATAAGCTTGATCCTAAATCCATCATAGCCTGATTAAACTCTGTAACATTATTTTTAGGTGTTAGCTGCTCACTTAAATGCCATAACTGAGTTTCTACTTTCTTAACACCATACCAACCTTCAACCATAAAAAAGCGAGCTAGCACTCGCTTAACATTACCGTCTAAAATTGGATGATGCTGACCTAGCGATAACGATAATACAGCACCTGCAGTTGAGCGCCCTATTCCAGGTAAATCAATTACTTCTTCAAGCGTTGTAGGAAACTGTCCATTATATTTATCGCGCACTATTTTAGCTGTTTTATGTAGATTACGTGCACGAGCGTAATAACCTAAACCAGTCCAATGATGTAGTACCTGATCTTCATCCGCATTCGCTAACGCAATAATATCGGGAAAGCTTTCCATAAATTTTTCAAAATAAGGAATTACAGTAACTACTTGAGTTTGCTGCAGCATCACTTCAGACACCCATACCTTATAAGGTGTTTTTGCTAATTGCCAAGGTAATGTTTTTCGACCATGAAGGTGATACCAATCAACAACTTGGTTAGAAAACCAATTTGATTGTTCTTTATTTAAATCCAAAATATTTTACTTTCACTAATGCTCAATGGCGGCTCAGTCTATTGCAGTTATTAAAAAGATCAAGCTATGAGGGCTGTTAAATCAGCTAAACCTTGTGATTGGTGCGCTGGTCAGGGATAATACTCAACCATTTTTAAACACATTGTTTTTGTCAGGCCAATAATATGAGTGAATCAACCAACAGTAATCTTGAGCAAGCTAAGCAAGAAGGTAAATACATCCGCACTATTCGCAGTTTTGTAAAACGCGAAGGTCGATTGACCAAAGGTCAAGCTGCTGCAATTGAAAAATGCTGGCCAACTATGGGCTTAGAGCATAAAAACGGCATGCTTAATTTAAGTGAGGTTTTTGGCAACAACAATGATGTAGTGCTTGAAATTGGCTTTGGTATGGGCAAGTCACTTGTAGAGATGGCAAAAAATGCACCACATCTAAACTTTATAGGCATTGAAGTACATCGTCCTGGTGTTGGTGCTTGTTTAATGGATGCTGACGAAGCTGGCATTACTAATTTACGTATTTTTGAGCACGATGCAGTTGAAGTACTTGCCGATTGTATTGCTGAAGAAAGCTTAACAACATTACAATTATTTTTCCCAGATCCTTGGCACAAAAAACGCCATCACAAACGTCGTATTGTACAAGGCCATTTTGTTGAAAAATTACGTTCGCAATTAAAAATGGGCGGTGTTTTTCATATGGCTACTGATTGGGAAAACTACGCAGAGCATATGCTTGAAGTAATGCAGGCAGCGCCTGGTTTTAAAAACCAATCTGAAACGAACGACTATGTTCCACGCCCTGATTTGCGTCCGCTCACTAAATTTGAGCAACGCGGCCATCGTTTAGGTCATGGCGTATGGGATTTAATGTTTGAACGTACTAAATAACTTAATACTGTTATTTAATTTATCAATAATACTAAAAAACTGTAAGGCAAAGTCATTTATGAGCATATTAACCAACCCAAGTTCACTGTTACTTCGAAATAGCGAGGAACTAACGGGGAAATCTATCTTGGTGGTCAACTTTGCTCAGGATGGCTTTTTAACCGAACTTAAAAAACTTAATCCACAAAGTAAAGTAACCGCATTTAGTTACAATCACGCTAATGGCGTTTTTGCTAAAAACACTAAAGATGTTGAGATATGTGTAAATCACATAATGACAGGTAATGACTATGATTTAGTTATTCTTTATTACCCTAAATCAAAGCCTGAACTGCTAATGGCGCTTGATAATATTCGAGCCATTATTACACCAGATGCTAAACTACTTGTTGTTGGTGAAAATAAAAGTGGTGTTAAATCGATTGAAAAACAATTAGCAGGAAAAACGGTTTATAGTAATAAAATTGATTCAGCAAGGCATTGTGTTCTTTACTCTTTTTCTGAAATAAAACAGCGCTCTAGCTTTGATATTACTGAGTACCATAAGCAATTTTTAGTAACAGTTGCCGACACAGAATTTACAGCTATTAGTGTACCTGGTGTATTTAATCACGGTGGTTTAGACATAGGTACAAAAGTGCTGCTTGAAAACGCACCGACACTTAATCAAGGTAAAGTACTCGACTTTGGGTGTGGTGCAGGCTTAATTGCTACATTTTTAGGATTAAAAAATCCAGCACTAGATTTTCTGTGCAGTGATGTAAGTGCTTTAGCTACCTATGCCACTGAGCAAACTTTAAAGCTCAATAGCATCAAAGGTGAAGCTATATTAAGTGATGGTCTTAACAGCATTACTGGAAAGTTTGATTTAATAATTAGTAACCCACCATTTCACACGGGTATCTCTACTGATTACACGGTAGCTGAAGCGTTTTTATCAAATGCTAAACAGCATCTAACTAAATTAGGTAAATTGAATATTGTGGCAAATAGCTTCTTAAAATACCCGCCAATTTTAGAAACACAATTTGATAATTACCAAACCGTGTTCAAAAATAATAAATTTGCTGTATATAGCAGTTAAATAAAAATTAGCGGCGATAAATTAGTGTCGTTATATCTATAAATTAATCATTACAGTGTATAGATACCAAACTACACCGATACGCAAAAATACTTTTTTAGAGCCCTGAGTCAATAACATTCTAGTTAGTTTAAATGAATTTTAATCTAACAACTTTAATTATTAGGTGAGTATTTAAGGTACTCACCCTAGCTGATGAAAAATATAAAGATTAATTTAGTTTTTTTCCTCCACTTTCTCTTGTCTTTGCTAAACTAAAACTCTCGAACATTGAAAATAACTCAGGCGACGATGACATAATGCCTAAAAAAGTACATCAAAGTAGCATTCGTAAAGCATTAATAAATTTAATTATGCTCATAACTGCTATTTGCCTGTCGTTATCTATTTCTATTTCTACATACTTAAGCGTTAAAGAACAAAAACAATTAATAATTAATAAACTTGTTATTCTTTCTGAAATTGTTGCTTTTGATGCTGGAAAATCTGTTGCGAATGATGATAGGAAAACAGAAGAAAAACGCCTAAAGTCATTTGATAAAATTCCCCTTATAAAAAACATTCATATTTACACAATTGAAAAAACATCACAGAAGCCAGTGTTTTTTATTAGTTTTAATGCAAAAAAAACGCCCCCTGTTCCTCTTCGAATAGACAGTGTTAATGATTTAGCTGAGCCACGTATAACAAATGAATATATTGAGCTTATACGCCCTATTTCTCACAATGAAAAATTAATTGGCTATGTTTACATGCGAGGCAGCCTTGAAAGCCTTGATATTTATATAAAACATAAAATATTAATTGATATGCTACTAACTTTATTAATACTGGTTGTTGTATATTTTATTGCTGTAAAAACACAAAAAAGAATAGCAAAACCTATTGAGCATTTGAGCATGTTATTGCAAGACGTATCAAAAAATCATAACTATGATGCGCGTGCGCCTATAACAAATGTGAAAGAAATTACGGTACTTTCAAATAGCCTAAATATAATGCTTGCCCGGACTCAAAAACAGCTTACTCGTCACGAAAAAGACAAAGAAGAAATAAAACAGCTAAACCAGAGCCTTGAAGAAAAAGTAAATCAACGCACAATCGCACTCAGAGAAGCCAATCAAGAACTGCTGTCGACCTTAGAGCGAATGCATCAATATCAGACTCAAATTGTTGAAAACGAAAAAATGGCATCTTTAGGGCAAATGGTGGCCGGTGTTGCTCACGAAGTTAATACACCAATTGGACTTGGGATTACAGGCTCTACATTACTAAGGGATAAGTTAGCTGATATTCAAATAAGCTTTAACGATCAAAACCTAACCTCTAATCAATTAAAACGATTTATTGATGAAGGCATCGAGAATTTAGATTTAATTTATCGTAACTTAAACCGCGCTGCCGATTTAATTGCTAACTTTAAAAAGGTAGCGGTTATTCAAGATGATGGAATTAAGAAAAGCATTAATCTTCATAAACTCATTAGTGACGTTTTAACATCAGTGCAATCAGAGCTTATTACTAAAAAACCTATAGTAACCGTTAACTGTCCTACCGACTTATTAGTGCAAAGTAAGTCAGACCCTTTGCAGCAAGTATTTCAGCAGTTACTAATCAACTCTGTTGTGCATGGCTTTATTGGCACTGAAAATAATGAAATCAAAATTGATGTTGAACTAACGGATAAAAAATTAACAATTATTTACAGTGATAATGGTCAAGGCGTGGATAAAAATGTTAAACATCGAATTTTTGATCCTTTCGTAACCTCAAAAAGAGGGCAAGGCGCAAGCGGTCTTGGTATGCACCTTGTCTATAATTTAGTGACTCAGGCTTTAGGCGGACGAATTCTGTTTGATTTGGAAGAAAAACACGGTGCACGCTTTATAATTACAATACCTTGAATAAATATCATTAAATAAGTATAAACTTTAAGTTTATACTTGAATTAACATTTTATGACCTCATTAAGAAGGCATGTGATAAAACTTGTAATGTTATTTAATTACATTAAATAATTAATACTTAGCAATTTATGAACTTTATTATCTTTGCGATATCACATACATTGATGAAAGGTTAAAAAATGATATAATTTCGATTTGAATTAGTCTGATTATTTTAAGCACCTTTACCTGATTGATCGATGTATCAATTTTTAAAGGAAATGGCTTCGACTTCCTAGTTCAAATAATTACATCCGTAAATATATCAATTAAACAGTAGCTTTTGCACAGCCCTTTTTAGGTAGACTTTGGATTCCTCTACTGTTTTATTTTTATCCAAATTGTTTTTCTTGTTAACAATTGGATATAATCTTATAATCTCTAGTAATCGATTTTATTGAATAACGTCGATTTTTTTGTACGTAAAACAATCCAAAAAGGTTAATTAATAATGCAAACGCCAGTCATTCTGATCGTAGAGGATGAAGACGTAACTCGACTAAACCTCGTTAGTTTATTTGAAGCTGAAGGTTACAAAGTTATTGAAGCCATTGATGGCGATGATATGCATGACAAGCTTACAAATAACGATGACGTCAATCTTGTAGTTATGGACATCAATCTTCCAGGTAAAAACGGTCTTATTTTAGCCCGTGAATTACGCCAAAAGCGTAAAGTAGGCCTTATTTTCTTAACCGGTCGTGATAACGACGTTGATCGTATTTTAGGTCTTGAAATCGGTGCAGATGATTACATCACTAAACCGTTTAACCCACGTGAGCTAACTATTCGAGCTCGCAATCTAATTACTCGTACTGCTTTAGGTGGTGAAGAGTCAATATTAGAAACAAATGGTGTTATTACGTTTAATGGTTGGGAATTAGACGAAAATAGTCGTTGCCTTACTTCTCCAAGTGGTGATGCTAAGCGTTTGCCTAAAGGTGAATACAGAGCATTGCGTTTAATGCTTGATTCTCCAGGTCGTATTTTTAGCCGTGAGCAACTAATCAAACATATGACAGGGCGTGAGCTTCGTGCAAACGACCGTACTGTTGATGTTACTATACGCCGTATTCGTAAACACTTTGAAAGCGATAACTCAACGTCTGAGTTAATCAGCACCATTCATGGTGAAGGTTACCGCTTCATTGGTAAAATCGACAGCTAAATTAGAATAACGTTACGTTACTCTAATTGTTGTAAAAATAAATGAAGGGCTTCTTGTCCTTCATTTATTTTATCCGCTAATACTTCCAACCACTCATTTAGTACTTCATCTGTTTCATCAATAGCACCATACTCCATTACTTTTGCATGTAATTGCACATCATTTAAGCCTACAGAACCTGCAGCTCCTTTAAGCTTATGCGCAACAGACTTATACTCTTCTCTATCGCCTGTATTTAATGAAGTAAGTAACTCTTGTTGATATTGCGGATTTAGTTTTTCAAATAATTGGCTGCTGCGTCTAAATACAACTAAGCCCATTGAATTAACAAAGTCTTCTATTGTTTCAACATCGAGTAAATGTGCGTTAATTCCAACAAGTGCTTCTTCGCTCACTTTTAATTGTGGTTTATCACATTCAACTTTTTTGATATCGAATAGGTCGGCTAACATTTTATCTAGTTTTACTGTATTGATTGGTTTAGCCAACGCACCTTGTATAGATATACCTTTAAGGTCTTCTTCGGCGCTTCGCACGTTTGCAGTAAGTGCAACTATTGGAAGTTTATCAAAGTGACTATCAGCCCTAATTTGTCTTGCCACTTCATCGCCGTTTATATCAGGCAATTGCATATCGAGTAAGACTAAATCTAAATCATCTTCAGTTTCTACAAAAGAGAGTGCGTCTTCACCCGTTTCAGCCCATAACACTTCGTGCCCACGTTGCTCTAGTAAGTTAGTTGCAATCTCAGCATTAAGCGGAACATCCTCAACTAATAAAATATACAAGCCACGACCAACATAGCTTTGCTCTGTTGGAGCTATACATAAGTTTAGTGGAATTTGCACAGTGAAGCAGCTTCCCTCGCCTTCCTTACTATCTACCGTAATAACCCCTTTCATTGCACTAACTAATGCTTTAGTTACTGACAAGCCGATTCCTGAACCTATTGCATTGGTTCCTTTTAAATCAGGTGCTTTATAATACATATCGAATATACGTGGAAGTTGTTCTTGCGGAATACCTTGCCCAGTATCCGATACCTTCATTATTAGCCAAGGACCTTCAACACGATTTTCGCGACTACAAACAAGTTTAACTTGGCCATTTTGAGTAAACTTAACAGCGTTATTAATAAGGTTCCAAACCACTTGGCGTAAACGAGTCGGGTCGAGTTGAGCGTAAACATCAAGCACACCATCGCGTTCAATATTAAACTCTAATTCTTTTTGCTCTGCAATCAGACCTGCAAAGTTAACAACATCATTAATAAAGTCAGATACATTAATAGGGTTAGTCGCTATATCGAGCTGATCTCTATCTATTTTATCAAGATCGATAATATCGTTGAAAATATTACCTAATGTTTCAGCACTCGAAAAAATAGTATTACCCCAACTACGTTGCTGCTTGTTTAATTCGGTATCAAGCAGCATTCGCGTTAAACCAACAATACCATTTAACGGTGTGCGCAATTCATGGCTAAGAGTTGCAATAAACTTACCTTTATCTTTATAGGCAGTTTCGAGTGCTTGGGCAGCTTCTTTACGACTAGTAATGTCACGCCCAAAGCCAAGTAAGCCTATGTATTCACCTTCATCATTAATAAAAGGTAATTTACGTAACTCAAACCAACGCTTTTCACCATCTACGTCATACCCAACGTCGATAGTAATACCTTGATGAGTCTGCTCTACTTTTTTATCACTTTCGAGTACATCAGACAAAAATTCGCTTGGAAAAATTTGCTCCGCCGTTTTACCAATAAGTTCAGCACTGGTTTTACCCATAACTTCTTCAAACATTTTATTACAACCAGCAAACACACCATTATTATCGCGGTAATAAAATAAATCGGGGGATGAGTCGACAGTAGAGCGCAGTAACATACCTTGCTGTGCAAGTTCTTGTTGTGTTTTTTTACGTTCAGCAATTTCTTTACGCAACTCTTCAATGGCGCGATGTTTAGCATGAAATGCCATTTTACGCTCATCTATCTCCATATTTAAACGGTTGATATTGTCTTTAAGTGTTTGGTTTAATAGCTTTTCTTGTTTTGTTGCGCTATCAAGGTAAGCGTATGAGGCATCTAATTGACGAATTGAATTTAATAATACGCTTATAATTAGTGGAGAAACCACTGCTGTAAAAAATATCACAGCTAAAATATCAACTAAATGAATTTCACCTACTGCAACATAATAAAACATGCTTGATAAAATAAGGGATGCGGTTAGCAATAACGCATAACAAATAGCGGCAGTTTTAAACTCACCAAATCGAGTTATTAGGCTGGAAAGAACTCGAACCCAAGGGCTCAAAGAATAATCGGTCATAGTTAAGTTTATCTCTTAGCTGTGTGCTTAAATATAAATGAGGCAGTACAAATTACTAAACATACTATTTTGCCAGATTTTAGCATTTTTCTATTAGCTATTTTCATGTTGTGTGATAAAAATAGAAAAAATTCATGTTTGAAAGTAAACGCAGGTAAAAGTCCTCGTTTCAGCTAGTGATTATTTCGTGTAAAATGCGGCGCATTATCATTGCCAATAACGAGTAACATACCATGCAAATCAACATGCCCGATATAGCCGACACGGCACCCGCCTTACAAACAGGTAAATTAGACTGGGTTGGCATGGCTGAAATTGAGTTGCCATTTATTTTTGAATCGCGTGATACATCCCCAGTTACTGTTAATGCTAAAGCCCGCGCCTTTGTTAACTTACACAAAGAAGATGCTAAAGGCATTCACATGTCACGCTTATACTTGGCACTAGATACGCTATCAACCGAGCAACATGTTAATCCACAAACATTAGCGGGCACTCTAAACTCTTTTATTGCCAGCCATGAAAACTTGAGCGATAAAGCACAAATTGAGTTTAAGTTTGAGCTGCCACTGCGCCGTAAATCACTATTAAGCGGCAAAGTAGGTTGGAAAAGCTACCCTATTATATTAACGAGTACTATTGAGCATAATATTATTAGTTATGAGCTGAGTGTTGATGTTACTTATTCATCAACTTGCCCATGCTCTGCGGCACTTGCGCGCCAGCTTATACAGAATGCATTTAGCGAAAAGTTTAATCAAGAAACATTAAGTCAAAAAGATGTACACGAGTGGCTTGGCACAACACAAGGAATTGTAGCAACACCTCACTCTCAACGCTCAATTGCGAATGTAAAAGTAAAACTTGATAACGATATTAATGAATTCGATGTTGTTAGCTTAATTAATACTCTTGAAGATGAACTTAAAACACCGGTACAAGCGGCTGTAAAGCGTGAAGATGAACAAGAGTTTGCTCGCTTAAATGGTCAAAATTTAATGTTTTGCGAAGATGCAGCCCGAAAAATAAAGGCAATTTTAGAGCGTGACAAATATGCAGACTATTGGTTGCAAATAAACCATTATGAGTCGCTACACGCCCATGATGCAGTTGCAATTGCCGTTAAAGGAATTACCAACGGTTACAAAGCATAATAGGTAAAATACCTTTAAATAAACCATACGATAATAATTTCATAACCACCTGTGTTTAGGCATATAAATTGCTTAACTCAAGCAGTGTCAATTTGTTGTTATGGAGTTATCGTATGGAATTTGCTTTATTATCAATCTTAGTATTAGTCGTAGGTGCATCAATTGTTGCGTCAAAATTTAATGATGACGGCGGAAACCCTTATCCTTTTACGCGCAAACAAAGCGTATTTACACAAGTAGAAAGTGCTTTTTTAAACTTATTAGAACGCGCTGTAGGCGATCAATATAAAATTGTTAGCCGTGTAAAGCTAATAGATGTAATTGACTGTAAAGAAGGCTTATCTCCTAAATCTAAACGCGCAGCAATTGCTAAAGCAAAAAACAAACAACTTGATTTTGTGTTAATCGATAAAGAAAAAATGACGATTGTGGCTGCTGTTGATTTAGTTAACAACGCCAACAAAGATGGACATAAAGCACAACGAGATTGGTTTGTTAATGGTGCTTTAGAAGCTGCGGGTATTCCACATATTCGTATGAAAGTAAAATCAGGATACCGTCCTTCAGAAGTACGCGATGCCATTATGTTTAAACTTGGTAAGCCTGCACCTTCGCAAGCACAACGCCCAGCTCGAAATCGCGTAAACAAACCGGCCGTACTTTCACCATCTCAAGCTAAAGCACATACAACTGCCCTAGCTGAAATTTAACAATTTTGTTTCCTAATTAAATACTCTCCTAAAAGTATTCAAAGCGAGCTGCATAAAACGGCTCGCTTTTTTGTTTTTTATTACTAACTTCACGTATAATAAATTTATTCAAACTCAGGAATTTAAAACTATGAACGTTGGTATTATTGGCGCAATGGAGCCAGAAGTTAAAATTTTACGTGAAGCAATGCAAAACCCACAAATTTTAACAAAAGCAGATTTTACTTTTTATACTGGCGAACTTGCTGGTAATACAGTAACACTCGTTCAATCTGGTATTGGTAAAGTAGCTTCAACTATTGCTACCACACTACTTATCGATAACTTTAAGCCTGATTGTGTTATTAACACTGGCTCTGCCGGTGGGTTTGACCCATCGCTAAGCGTAGGCGATGTAGTAATTTCGTCAGAAGTTCGTCACCACGATGTAGATGTAACAGCATTTGGTTATGAAATAGGTCAAGTACCACAAATGCCACCTGCTTTTATTGCTCACCCTAAATTGGTTGAAGCCGCGCAGCAAACAATTGCACAAATTAGTGAAGTAAAAACCTTAGTTGGCTTAATTTGTACTGGCGATACATTTATGTGTGACCCTGTACGTATTGATAAAGCACGTAGCGATTTCCCAACAATGCTTGCTGTTGAAATGGAAGGCGCATCTATCGCGCAAACATGTTTTGCACTTAATACACCATTTGTTGTTATTCGCTCTATGTCTGATATTGCTGGTAAAGAGTCACCACAATCATTTGAAGAGTACCTAGAAACCGCGTCAATCAACTCATCTAAAATGGTTGTAGCACTTCTTGAAAAGTTAACAGCAGTTAAGCTATAAATGCTAAGCAATATTGTTCAAAATCATTTGGACTTTATTGCATTTATTGTAGCGCTCCTTGCTGAGCGCTTTTTACCATTAGTAAGTTGGTATCATCCTAATACCGCTTTAGTTGCTGTTTTTAACGCAATTGGTAAACGAATATATAAAAGCAAAGAACCCAATAGCTATCAGTACTTATCCTCATTGCTGGCAAGCACACTTATTTTAAGCATTATCCTCACTATTATTATTCTACTATTAGAATTTGCTTTTTACCCTGAACTACTTGCGGGGCTTATTTTATACTTATGTTTAGAGAGTAAAATTATTGATAAAAAAGCACTGCGTATTGCAAAACTAACTAAGCAAAATCAAAAATCTACAGCTCGCGAATTATTAAAGCCTTTACTCGCGCGTGATGTGAGTAAGCTTTCAGCTCCAGGAATTATTAAAGCGTTAATAGAGAGTTTAATACTGCGAACCGCACGTTACTATTTTGTCGTTATATTTATATTTTTAATATTGGGTCCTATTGCTGCACTTGCCTATAGATTACTAACTTTAATCCAGCAAGCATGGCGAAATGAAATAGCACCTAATAGCCCTTTTTTAAAACCATTGAAAATAATTATTTTTGTTATAGAGCTTATTCCTATGCGCTTACTTGCCCTGACTATTGCAGCAAGTAAAGCAACCAAACAAAGCATGCATTACATAAAGCATTATGGCAGGCACTTTTATCAAAAAAATACTGGTTGGTTACTAAGCGCATGCTCAGCATCACTTGGTGTACAACTAGGCGGACCCGCAGTCTATTTTGGTGCACGCTTTAATAAAATGCGTATTGGTACTGATAGGCTTCCCACTGCTGACGATGTACCCGTAATAATTAACAGATTAAATCAAGCTCGTGCATTTTGGCTATTAGTCATTGTGGCTGTTGAAATATTAAAAGTGGTTTAGTGCCTATTTTCTAAAAATTATTTACCCCTCTAAAATACAAACACAAAAAAACCAGCCTAAGCTGGTTTTTGTTTATTACCTGCGGTATTAAGCAATGGTAATGTTTGCAAACTTACGTTTACCTACTTGGTAAATAGCCGTTGTACCTTTTGCTACTTCAAGTTTGGTGTCTGTAATTTTATCTTCGCCGTTAAGTTTAACTGCACCTTGCTTAATCATGCGCATAGCTTCTGACGTACTTGCCACTAAATTTGCTTCTTTAAGTAAGTTAGCAATTAATATAGTGTCTTGATCAATCGTTACAGTCACTTCTGGGATTTCATCTGGTAACGCTTTTTTCTGAAAGCGTTGAATAAAATCGTCATGAGCGGCTTGTGCATCTTGTGCATTATGAAAACGAGTAATTAACTCTTTAGCTAGTTCAATTTTAATATCGCGTGGATTAGTACCTTGCTCAACACGCTCTTTTTGAGCTGCAATCTCTTCAATTGAAAGTGCACTTAACAAGTCATAGTAACGCCACATTAGTACATCACTAATAGACATTATTTTACCAAACATATCGTTCGGTGCATCAGTAATACCAATGTAGTTACCAAGCGACTTAGACATTTTTTGAACGCCGTCAGTCCCTTCAAGTAATGGCATCATTAATACTGTTTGCGGTTTTTGACCTTCTACTTTTTGCAGCTCACGCCCCATAAGTAAATTAAAACGCTGATCAGTACCACCAAGCTCAACATCAGACTCAAGTGCAACAGAATCCCACCCTTGTACTAATGGATATAAAAATTCATGTATTGCAATTGGCTGACCGCTACCGTAACGCTTTTTAAAGTCATCACGCTCTAGCATTCTAGCTACAGTTTGATTTGCTGCTAATTTGATCATACCCGCAGCGCCTAACTTTTCCATCCAGGTAGAGTTAAAGGCAACTGTAGTTTTAGCCGGATCAAGAATTTTAAAAACTTGCTCTTTATACGTTTCAGCATTGGCAAGTACGTCTTCGCGAGTAAGTGGCTTACGCGTTACGTTTTTTCCTGTAGGGTCACCAATCATTCCGGTAAAGTCACCAATTAAGAAAATAACCTCATGTCCTAGGTCTTGAAACGTTTTCATTTTATTAATTAGTACAGTGTGACCTAAGTGTAAATCAGGTGCTGTTGGATCAAAACCAGCCTTAATTTTTAGCTTTTTACCCGACTTTAGTTTTTCAACTAATTCGTCTTCAATTAATATTTCTTCTGCACCGCGTTTTATCTCTGCTAGAGCGGTTTGTAAATCCACTGTGTATTACTCCAAAATTCTGCCGACGAAGGGGGCGACTAGTTACTTGCGCAATCACGGTTTAAAAAGGTTTAAACCGAATTTATATATATTGCTAACATAACAAATTTTTACCTAATTTAAATAAATTTTTAAACGATTAATGCAACTTAATAAAAAGAGTACAGTCTCAGCTTAATATGCAGTTAAAAAAGGCTTTCAAACCCTAATTTTAGCGCAATTTGACGCCAGTTTAAATCTACAAAACACTGGTATTCGTACATTATTCGTTATATCCTGAGATATTATGTATTTATTATGTTGACAGCAGGAAAAGGCACTTTATGGTACACGTGGTTAACACGCTCCCCAAAAAACACAAATTGCTTATTTTAGGTCTGGTTTCTGCTATTACTGCTTTGACCTTTCTTCCTTCTGAAAAAGCGACTGCATCCAAAGACAACAGTGTTAACGCACTAGAAATTGGTAAGCGCTATGATTTACAAGTTAAAGTTGATAACAACGAAAAACTTACCGAGTTAAATTCAGAACAAGCGGCAGAAAAGCTACCAGAATACGACCTAGTCGATCACCAAGTTAAGAATGGTGACAATTTAGCTATTATCTTTAAACGTGCTGGATTTTCGGCACAAACGCTCTATAAACTAGTTAACACTAATGCAGAAACGCGCAAACTCACCAAAATTCATCCAGGTGAAGTATTAAGTTTTGCAACCGCTGAAAATGGCGATCTCGCTCAGCTGCGTTATGTGATATCTAAAACTGACACCTTATTTGTTACCTTAAATGATGAAGGTAATTACGATACAGCCATTGATAGCAAAGAAATTGAAACTCTGACTAAAACAGCCGGTGGCGAAATTTCTAGTAATTTTTGGACCTCAGCTATATCAGCTGGTTTAAGCGAACGCCAAATAATGAACTTTGCTGATATATTTGGCTGGGATGTAGATTTTGCGAACGACATTCGTAAAGGTGATCAGTTTGGTTTAATTTACGAATCTCATTACGTAGATGGTGAATTTATTGGCACTGGCAAAATTATTGCCGCTGAATTTATTAACCAAGGTCAACGCTTTGCTGCTATTCGCCATACAGATGGTAGTTTTTATACTCCTGAAGGCCGTAGTATGAAAAAAGCGTTTTTACGCGCCCCAGTTAATTTTAAATATATAAGCTCAAGCTTTAATCCTAAACGTTTACACCCAGTTACAGGACAAGTTAGAGCTCACCGTGGTATCGATTTTGCAGCTCGTACAGGCACACCAGTTGTTGCATCGGGAAATGGTAAAGTAATTAAAGCAGGTTACAGTAAATATAATGGCAACTATGTATTTATCAGCCATGGTACGCAGTATGTAACTAAGTACTTGCACCTAAATAAAAAGCTAGTTAAAACAGGTCAAAAAGTTAAACAAGGCCAACAAATTGGTACTGTAGGATCTACGGGTAGAGTTACAGGCGCACATTTACACTACGAATTTTTAGTAAATGGCGTTCATCGCAACCCTAAAACAGTAAAACTACCTAAGTCAGAGCCATTACCGCGCTCAGAACTTGCTAAGTTTAAGCCAATTGCTGATAACTTTATTGCTCAGCTTGAACGTAATCGTGAGCTACAATTAGCACTTAAGTAAAACTCACTTATAAAAAATAAAAAAGCCTTTGCGGAGTTAATCTGCAAAGGCTTTTTGTATATATTATTTAGCTACTTTATTAATACCCATAAGCTTAAATATAGTAGCGGCTTAACCCGTTAAATTATTTTAATTTATATGGGTTAATACAGTACATAGATAAGCTGAATTACTAAAGACACCATCACTAAGGGCCAAATATATTTACTATATTTAGCTGCCCCATCAAGCCCTATTTTACTTTGATACTTTTCAAGTAACGGTATAAGTATAACCAGTGCTACAAACAAGCTTATTAAAATAACAAATATATTCATATCAATACCCTACTTATGGTAATTCATGACCTTTAGCGCTTACATAAAGTGCATACCAATGCTCACGAGTTAGCTCTACGTTAACAGCATCACAAGAGGCTTTAATGCGCTTAGCATTAGTCGTTCCTATAATTGGTTGAATAGAAGCTGGATGGCGAAGCAACCAAGCAATTACAATAGCTTCAGCAGAGGTGCCATAAAGCGCAGCCAGCTTATTAACTAAAAGGCTGGTGTTTATATCTGCCTGCGACGCATTAGATAAATCACTACCAGTATAAAGCCCTTGGCATAAACTCCCCCAGCTTTGAATTTGAATATCAAAGTGGCGACAATACTCAATACTACCTGATGTAAAGTTAATATTTTTGCCATCTACATTTCCAGCATAAACACCTTCATCAACAAACTGATGTTTTTGTAAGCTCGCTTCAATTTGATTAGCGACTATTGGCATATCAAGTGCGTGCTGTAAAAAGTTCATTTGATGTTGCTGCATATTAGACACTGCAAAGTGACGTACTTTACCGCTTTCTTTTAAGCAGCTAAATACTTGAGCTATTTCTTCTACTTCCATTAGCGGATCAGGTCTGTGCAGCATAAGTATATCTAAGTACTCTGTATTTAACCGCTTTAGAGATGCCTCCACTGATTGCTCAATCCAGTCAGCCGAAAAATCATAACGCTTTGGACCATGCTCATCTTCAAATTTAATTCCGCACTTAGATTGAATATACATATGCTCTCTAAGATCTGGTCGCTCACTTAATGCTTTACCAAATACTTGTTCGGCTTTGCCAAATGTATAAATATCAGCGTGATCAAAAAAGTTAATACCGCCTTCAATAGCATGATCTATACAGTCGTGTGCTTGCTTAATATGCGAGCTATTAATAGCGTCTTTATTCCAACCGCCGCCTAACCCCATGCAACCAAATACTAGTTTACTAACATTTGGTAAATATTTTGCCAAAGGTCTATGAAGCATTATGACTATCCTTAAAATTGCGAAGAGTTGTTACTGTAAACAAAAAGTACTAAACAAGAAACCATTAAGCGATGGAAATAAAAAGCAAAAAAAAGCGCAGTAAACTGCGCTAAATCATTTATTAATTACCAAGTTAATTATTAGCCAACAAGTGCTAATAAAATACCTGCGGCTACGGCACTACCAAGAACGCCCGCAACATTTGGTCCCATTGCATGCATAAGTAAAAAGTTATGAGGATTGCTTTCAAGGCCTACTTTATTTACTACTCGTGCCGCCATTGGCACAGCAGACACACCCGCCGCACCAATTAATGGGTTTATAGGTGTTTTAGATATGCGATTAAGCCCTTTTGCCATAAATACGCCCGATGCCGTACCAATTGCAAACGCAAGTGCGCCAAGTACTAAAATACCAATCGTCTCAACAGTTAAAAACTTATCTGCAGCAAGCTTTGAACCTACAGCTAAACCTAAAAATATAGTTGTAACGTTGATGATTTCGTTTTGAGCACTGTTACTTAATCTATCTACAACACCCGACTCTCGCATTAAGTTACCTAAACAAAACATACCTACAAGCGGTATAGCAGCCGGTAAAAACATAGCCGTTAAACTCAGTACCATAAGAGGGAAAATAATCTTTTCCTTTTTAGATACTTTACGAAGCTCTGGCATCTTTATTTTACGTTCTTCTGGGGTTGTTAATGCACGCATAATTGGCGGCTGAATAATTGGCACAAGTGCCATATATGAGTATGCAGCTACCGCTATTGCACCAAGTAAATCGGGTGCCAGTTTGGATGCTAAAAATATTGCAGTAGGTCCATCTGCACCACCAATAATGGCAATAGCCGATGCATCCTGTAGGGTAAACTCAAAGCCTGGCACATAATTAAGTAATATAGCGCCAAACAGTGTAGCAAAAATACCAAATTGTGCAGCCGCACCTAATAGCAACATACGTGGGTTTGCAATAAGTGCGCTAAAGTCAGTCAGCGCCCCTACTCCCATAAATATCAGCAGCGGAAAAATCCCCGTATCAATACCCACATAATAAACGTAATACAAAAGCCCACCTGGGTCTGACAATCCTGCCACAGGTACATTTGTTAAAATTGCACCAAAACCAATAGGTAATAGTAATAGTGGTTCAAAGCCTTTAACTATCGCTAAAAACAGTAATAAACACCCTACCGCAATCATTATTAACGATGGGATTGTAAAGTTAGCAATGCCAGTAGCATTCCAGAGGTTTAAAATACCTTCCATCCTCTATTTACTCCTAAGCTAATGCAATCATAGCGTCGCCAGTAGATACAGCATCGCCTTCACCAACTAACACTTCAGCAACTGTTCCGGTATGCATTGCGCGTATTTCAGTTTCCATTTTCATGGCTTCCATAATAATCACTACATCACCTTCGTTAACAACTTGCCCAGCTTTTACTTTAATTTTAAAAATATTACCTGCTAAAGGTGCATTAAGTGTTTCGCCCGATGCAACCGATGCAGACTGAGGAATGTGCTCAGAATCCTTTAAAGTTACTTCTTTGAGTTCACCACCTTGCGCTACAACTACGTCGTAAACTTTACCGTCTACTTTTACGCTGTATTGCTCAGCTTTAACGCTACTATTATTTGAGCCTGATTTTGGTGCTATCTTATTGCTCTTATCTTCAACAGTAGGAATAGGCTCAAATGCATCAGGGTTATTACGATTTTTAATAAACTTCAAACCAACTTGTGGAAATAATGCATAAGTTAGTACGTCATCAATTTGCTCATCAGCAAGTGTTAAACCTTGCTCTTGCGCTTCTTTTAATAATTCAGCTTCAAGCGTTGCAAGCTCTGGTGCAATGTTATCTGCAGGGCGACAAGTAATAACCTCTACTCCATCAAGCACACGCTCTTGTAGCTCTTTATTCATTGGTGCAGGTGTTAAGCCATATTCACCTTTTAATACGCCAGCAGTTTCTTTAGTAATTGTTTTATAACGCTCACCGGTTAGTACATTAAGTACTGCTTGAGTGCCTACAATTTGCGACGTGGGTGTTACTAAAGGTAAAAAGCCAAGATCTTCACGTACACGTGGGATCTCAAGTAAAACTTCATTAAGCTTATCTGCCGCGCCTTGCTCTTTAAGTTGGTTTTCCATGTTTGTAAGCATGCCACCAGGTACTTGAGCTAGTAAAATACGACCATCAACCCCTTTTAAGCTACCTTCAAATGCCGCATATTTTTTACGTACATCTCTAAAGTAAGCCGCAATTTCTTCTAGGTGGTTTAAATCAAGGTCAGTATCGCGTTCAGTTCCTTCAACTATCGATACAATAGTTTCAGTTGCGGTGTGTCCGTAAGTCATACTCATAGATGAAATAGCGGTATCAAGCATGTCAATGCCTGCATCAATCGCTTTTTGATAAGTCGCAGTACTTAAACCTGTTGTAGCGTGGCACTGCATAGCAATAGGAACCGACACGGTTTCTTTAAGTGCTTTAATTAGTTTTTCAGCATCGTACGGCTTTAATAAACCCGCCATGTCTTTAATACAAATTGAGTGACAACCTAAATCTTCTAATTGCTTAGCAAGAGTTAACCACATATCAAGTGTATGAACAGGGCTTACAGTATACGAAATAGTACCTTGAGCATGTGCGCCTACTTTTATAGCCGCTTTAATCGCTGTTTCTAGGTTACGCACATCGTTCATTGCATCGAATATACGAAATACGTCAACACCATTTTTATGTGCGCGTTCTACAAATTTTTCAACTACGTCATCAGCGTAATGGCGGTAACCCAATAGGTTTTGACCGCGTAATAGCATTTGTTGTTTAGTATTAGGCATCGCTTTTTTAAGCGCACGAATACGCTCCCAAGGATCTTCACCTAAATAACGAATACACGAATCGAATGTAGCACCACCCCACGATTCAATAGACCAATAACCTGCATCGTCTAACTTGCTAGCAATCGGTAGCATATCGTCTAGGCGCATACGTGTTGCGAGTAATGATTGGTGCGCGTCGCGTAATACCAATTCTGTTAATTTTAATTTAGCCATGTGTGTGCCCCTTATTTATTATTTGATTTGTACTGAGCAATGGCAGCACTAATAGCAGCGATGTGCTCATTTGGCACACCTTGAGATTTAAAAGACGGTGATTTAGCTGGTGATGCCTCTGGTTCGCTATAGCGCGTCACCAAATTAGACATAAGCGTTACTGCACCAATTAATATCGACAGAAATACAAACACCCCAACCATACCAGTTAGCATTAAGCTACCAGCCGTTGTGAGTAGAGCACCTATATCCATTTTTCTCCCCCTTGAAACCCATATCGAAAATAAAAAATCGATTTAATTAAATATTTATTCACTGAATAATAACAAAACTAGTCGCTTTGTCTACATCTTGTAAATTGGTAAAACCAATTAAACTATAAACAACATAACACTCAACTAATTTACATGCCATAACCCAGCAATCATGCGCTCTACAATACATACAAGAAATAACGACTATAGCTATTAGTTATATGGAAGTTGTTAATTAACTATTCAGCTTAATTAAAATAAACGTCAAACTTCAAAATAAACATAAAAACACACATCAATTGTTAATTGGTCTTACCAAGAATATTATCCTCAATGAATATTTACCAATAATTTGTAACAGTGTGAATAACTTACATAACAAAGCGTAAAAGTTACTAACTAGCCACTAACTTAAAACACAGTTAAAACGAATAAGCAATTGATATAAAAGAAAAATAAAATATGGCATGTAACTCGCATTAATATATTTGAGCAAATTTGATAAACCAAGGAGAAAACAATGTTACGCTGGACAATCACATTTTTAGTTATTGCTTTAATCGCTGCAGTGTTAGGTTTTGGTGGCATCGCAGGTGCCGCAGCTGGTATAGCAAAAATTATATTTTTTATCTTTATAGTACTTTTAGTGATCTCATTAGTTTCAGGTGCACTACGTGGTAAATCACCCAGGTAGATAAAGCATTCAACTAACAAACACTGAAATTTAATAAACACTTACAAGGAATCACATTATGAATTCAACAACTGTAAAAGCAGCACTAATCGGTCTATTCGCAAGTTTTTTCATCATGGGTTGTGAAGACAACCATGCAGAAGATGCAGGTGAGCGTATTGATGAAGCAGTAACAGACGTGCAAAATAAAGTAGAAGACACGTGTGAAAATGTTAAAGAAGGCGTAAACGCTGAAGAAACTAACTGTTAATTCTTCTGGTATCGCTAAAAAAACGGCTTTCGGGCCGTTTTTTTGTGCCTGTAATAAAATCACTGACTATAAAGCTGCTCATTTAGAGATTAGCTTGTTAAAATAAAAAAAACGATACCTAAAGTAAGGCAATATGGCATTTACAACAACCTACACACTTGATAAACCCTACTTTTACGAGTGCTTTGATGAGTCACTCCCTTACAGTAAGCGCGCAAAACCTAAGTACTTTTTACTTGTACTCCTCGTCGCGCTTGGTTTATTTGGCATTTATGGTTTAAACGATCATTACTTAGGATCTTTTATGATCATGCTGGGTGTACTTGAGTGCGTCGCTTTTTACTATCGCAGACCTTGGTGGGTAACTAGGCAAATGCTTAGCAGAGCATCTGGCTCTGAGGTAACACTTACTTTTGATGAAGACGGTATTAAGTCTGCTAATCATTACAAAAGCTTTCAATTAACATGGCAAGACATAAGCGAAGTAATAAATACGCAGCAAGGTATTATTATTAAAAATAAAAGTGGTATGCAGTACATTTCAAAAAAAATACTTAGTCCAGAAACACTCGCTTTTATAAACAAAAAAACCACTCAATGAGTGGTTTTTTGATATAACTCAGTAAATTACTCAGTTATTTATACTTGTTGATTAAGCATTGCCCGGATTAGGGTTAGACTTTTCAGCTTGTATACGCATGTAAATCTCTTCACGATGCACTGATACGTCTTTTGGTGCATTAACACCGATTCGAACTTGATTTCCTTTTACGCCTAAAACAGTAACGGTTACTTCGTCACCAATCATTAGGGTTTCACCTACTCGTCGAGTTAGTATTAGCATTCTATTGCTCCAATGTTCTAGTAAAAATTATAAGATTCCGCTAAACATTTTAATGAAAATTAGACTGAAAAGTAAGTAAAAACTCCCAAACTATCTATTTTCTGTTAAAAATGCCTTATGTAATGCACGAACTGCCAACTCTAGGTACTTTTCGTCTATCAAAACTGAAATTTTAATCTCTGAAGTAGAAACCAAAACTACGTTAATATTTTCTTGCGCTAATGCATCAAAAAATAAACTAGCGACACCAGAATGCGATTTCATACCCATACCAACGGCAGACACTTTTGCCACCGTTGTTGATCCACTAACATGTTGAGCACTTAACTGAGCTTTTTGCTCAGTTACTAAGTCAAGCGCTTGCAGATAATCGTTCAGGTGCACAGTGAAAGCATAGTCTATTTTTTCAAAGTTATGATTAACTTGATTAATCATATCTATTTCGATGCCATTTTCGGCAAAAAGTTTCAAAATTTTTGCAATATATTGTGTACCACTTGGCACACCTTTTACTTCAATTAAACATTCATCACGATTAAATGCAATTCCTGATACTACATTGCTTGGCATATCGCTTTCCTCAAAACTTATTAACGTGCCATCGTCAGGACTAAAACTAGAAAGTACCCTAAGTGGCATATTATGCTTTCCTGCAGCTTCTACTGAACGAATATGCAAAACTTTTGCCCCTAAACTTGCCAGCTCTAACATTTCAGCAAATGTAACCTGGCTTAATCGTCTTGCATTAGGTTCAACACGAGGGTCTGTAGTATATACGCCGTCAACGTCTGTGTAGATCTGGCACTCGTCAGCTTTTATAGCTGCTGCAATTTCTACAGCCGATGTATCAGTACCACCGCGTCCAAGCGTTGTAATGTTACCTTCTACATCACGCCCCTGAAACCCTGCAATAATAGCAATGCGATTATGTTCGAGTTCATGCTTTAAACGTGTTGCGGCAACATCTTCTATGCGGGCTTTACCAAACATGTTGTCGGTAAGAATATTTACTTGATCGGCTAATAAGCTCACAGCAGAGTGCCCACGTTTAATAATAGCCATAGCCAATAGAGAAATAGAAACCTGTTCTCCGGTGCTAATTAGTACATCTAGTTCACGGTTACTCGGGCGAGTATCGATTTGCTTGGCGAGATTAATTAAGCGGTTGGTTTCTCCCGACATAGCCGAAAGCACTACAACCACTTGATGTCCTTGTTGTCTGGTTTTAACAACAAGGTCGGCGACTGCTTCAATTCGCTCTATTGAGCCAACCGAAGTGCCACCGAACTTTTGAACAATGAGTGCCACTTAAACTTAAGTACGCTCAGTTAACCAAGCTGTTACGCTATCTAGTGCAGCAACAAGGTTTTGTGGCTCACTACCACCAGCTTGTGCCATATCTGGACGACCGCCACCTTTACCACCTACTTGACCTGCCATATGGTTAACTAACTCACCGGCTTTTACTTTGCCTGTTAAGTCTTTAGTTACACCGGCAATTAGGCTTACTTTGTCGCCACTGGCAACACCCAGTGCAATAACACCTGAGCCAATTTTGTTTTTAAGGTCGTCAACCATACCGCGAAGCGCTTTAGATTCAGTACCTTCAACGTTTGCTACAAGTAGCTTAACGCCGTTAATTTCTACTACTGAGTCAAGTAAAGACGCACCCGCTGCACTTGCTAACTTATCGTTAAGTTGCGCAATTTGCTTTTCAAGACCTTTAGACTTTTCAAGTAACGCAGTTACTTTTTCAAGTACCGATGCGCTATCGCCTTTAACTAAAGCAGCTACATCATGTAATTGTTGCTCTTGCTCGCTAACATAAGCAACTGCATCTGCGCCTGTTACGGCTTCAATACGGCGAACGCCAGCGGCAATACCGCTTTCAGATACAATTTTGAATAAACCAATATCGCCTGCGCGCTCAACGTGAGTACCACCACAAAGCTCAATAGAGTAGTCGCCAATGGTTACTACACGTACTTCGTCATCGTACTTTTCGCCAAACAACGCCATAGCACCTTTCGCTTTAGCATCATCAATAGCCATAAGCTCAGTATTAAGTGCAAAGTTACGACGAATTTCGTCATTAACTACACGCTCAATTTCACGTAATTCATCTTTTGTAACCGCTTCAAAATGCGAAAAGTCAAAACGTAAACGATCAGGTTGAACAAGTGAGCCTTTTTGACCTACATGGTCGCCCAATAACTGGCGTAATGCTTCGTGTAAAATATGCGTAGCTGTGTGGTTTTTCTTAATACTATCGCGGCGCGTATCATCAATAGTTGCGTCAACTTTATCGTTAACACCAATACGACCTTGTACAGTACCGTGGTGAGCAAAAGCATTACCAAGCTTAGTTGTATTAGTAACATTAAATTCGCCACCAGCAACCGTAATAGTACCAGTATCACCCGTTTGACCACCTGATTCAGCGTAAAACGGTGTGCGGTCTAGTACTACAATACCTTGTTGACTATCTTCTAATAATTGTACAGCTTCGCCACCAGCAAAAATTTCAATAACGGTCGCGCTGTAATGTGTGCTGTCGTAACCTTTAAAGTCAGTGTGTTTATCAGATTTTAATTGGTCATTGTAATCAGCGCCAAATTTACCTGCTTGCTGCGCTGTTTTACGTTGTACAGCCATACACTCTTCAAAGCCTTGATGATCAATCGTCATCTGGCGCTCACGCGCAACATCGGCCGTTAAATCAGCTGGGAAACCGTACGTATCATAAAGTTTAAATACTAAGTCGCCCGGTATAATATCGCCTTTAAGGTCACTTAAGCTTTCTTCTAAAATAGCTAAGCCACGTTCAAGTGTTTTACCAAACTGTTCTTCTTCAATGCGTAATACTTTTTCGATAATTTCTTGTTGCTTAGCAAGCTCTGGGTACGCTTGACCCATTTGCTCAATTAGCGCAGCAACTAATTTATAGAAAAACGAACCTTGCGCACCTAACTTATTACCGTGGCGTACAGCACGACGAATAATACGGCGTAATACATAACCACGCCCTTCGTTAGATGGCATAACACCGTCTGAGATTAAAAACGCACACGAACGAATATGATCCGCCACTACGCGTAGCGACTTGTCGTCCATGTCTTGTGCATTTGTAACACTTGCAGCAGCGGCAATTAAGCCTTGAAATAAATCGATTTCGTAGTTTGAGTGCACGCCCTGCAAAATAGCAGAAATACGCTCAAGACCCATGCCCGTATCAACAGACTGCTTAGGTAATGGTTCCATTGTACCGTCGCTTTGACGGTTGTATTGCATAAATACAAGGTTCCAAATTTCGATAAAACGGTCGCCATCTTCTTCAGGTGAACCAGGTGGTCCACCCCAAATATGCTCGCCATGGTCATAAAATATTTCAGAGCAAGGACCACACGGACCAGTATCGCCCATAGACCAAAAGTTATCTGAAGTCGCAATACGAATAATACGATCCTCTGGTAAGCCAATTTCGTTAGCCCAGTAACCAAACGCTTCTTCGTCATCGTGATAAATAGTTACTAAAAGTTTTTCTTTAGGTAGGCTTACTACCTCAGTTAAAAACTCCCATGCAAACTTAATCGCGTCTTGCTTAAAGTAATCACCAAAGCTGAAGTTACCCAACATTTCAAAAAATGTATGGTGGCGAGCAGTGTAGCCTACGTTTTCTAAATCGTTATGCTTACCGCCAGCACGTACACAGCGCTGCGAGCTTGTCGCACGTGTATAAGGGCGGCTTTCTGCGCCTAAAAATACATCTTTAAATTGCACCATGCCGGCGTTATTAAATAACAACGTGGCATCGTTACCCGGAATAAGCGAGCTAGAAGGTACTATTTGATGTTGTTTACTGGCAAAAAAGTCTAAAAACTGTTGCCTAATTTGTGCGGTAGTCATGTGCTGCATTTGAAAGTCTCACCTGTATTTACTGTGCTTGCATTGCAAAATTAATTTCATCGTAGCTAAAACCCCGATACATTAAGTAGCGCACGCGCTTAGCTTTATCTTTGTAATCGAGATCTGCCGGTGTATTCGAATATTTTTTATTGTACGCATCCTGCGCAAGCTCAAACCAATCTACTTCAAGCTCTTCAACTACTATTCCTAGTAGCGAACGGTCAATCCCTTTGCCCATAGCCTCGCTTTGTATTCGCTTAAGCCCGTGACATTTAAATATGTGCTTTCTTACAAAGCCTTCACAGTAACGTTGCTCATTAATAAAATTGTGTTTTTCACACCAATCAAGCAAGTTTTCAATAAACTCTTCTGTGGCTTCTTTTTGCTGTAATTTAAGCGTTAACTCACGACGCGAATATTCTTGGCGCCCTAGTAACCAAAGTACATAGTTTTTTAGTTTTTGCTTTAATTTATCATCCATTAAGCGTCAAAACGTCCGCTTTCTTCACTGCTAAGAGGCTTAACATTACTATCGTCACTTGGTGGCACAACAGGCATAAAAATGGCTTGATAAGATACAAAAAAGCTAATGTAGCAAATCGGCATTAAAATCAACAGTGGTAAGAACGATAAGAACATCGAAAGCGACATAAATATTGCGCAAATAACACAGTAAACGCTCAGTGGTAAAATATTATAATAAAACACCATAAATGAGTCTTTAAGCGCATTTAATATACGTTTCTCTTTATTAAAATAAACAAGAGGAACCGCATAAGCAAACGCCGTAAAGTAAATCGACATTGCCATTAAAAATAAAATTACGTTAGCACCCGAAATACTCTCAACCATTTGCTCAAGGGCTACATTAGGGTCAACATTTGGTTGAGTCATAATAGCCACTGCATCGGCAAATAAGCCATTGGCGAGTAACGCCATTAAAATACCCGCACCCATTTGATACAAAGCTAAGCGTAACAGCCCTAATCTATTTCCCTTTGCCGTAAACGGCTTGAGAATATCAGCAAGCATAATTTTTCCGCCTTGCTGCTTTGTAAGCACCGCCTGATAAAACCCTGCGGTTAAAAATGGTGTCGCAAGAGCCGCAACCACTTGTAGCAGCGGTAAAAATAACGACAGTAGTCCTACAATGCCAATAAACAAGTGCATAAAAATAAAGGTTGCTGGCTGAGTTTTAAAAATAAGCCACCCTGCTTTAAACCACTTTAGTCCGGCATCGGCTTTAAAAACGCGTAATTGTGTAGACATACTAACTCTTAATTTATAACGAAACACGCCAAGTATAACTTGGCGCTGAGTGGGATCACAGGGTTGGAGTATTAATATTAAGGTTTTTTAATCTTTTTAATATCTAACATGTGTGCACCATGCTTAATTTTGGTTTCTAAATACGCTTTATTACCCGCAACGCCCGCTTTAATGTGCGCATGAGTGCCCACAACTGAGTTAACCGTAATACCGGCATCTCTTAGTGCGTTGAGCTTTTTAGGATTATTGGTCATTAGTTTAACGTGGTTTAAATTTAGCGCATTAAGCATTAATACCGCATCCGAAAAATCACGCAAATCATCAGCAAAGCCTAAATGATTATTAGCCTCGTAAGTATTCATCCCTTGCGATTGCAATACATAAGCGTCTATTTTATTGTACAAACCAATGCCGCGACCTTCTTGGCGCAAATACAACAAAACACCGCCTTGCTCGTGCATCATTTCAATACATTCATTTAGCTGCTCGCCGCAATCACAACGCGATGAGTAAAACACATCACCTGTTAAACACTCTGAATGCATACGAATAAGTGGAACATCCTGTTCTGTATCGGCGTTGTTAAACACCATAGCAACATGTTCTTTGCCATCTTTTAAATCACTAAACGAGATTATTTCTGCAGGAATATCACTATTTTTGCCAACATTAAGCTGGACTCTTGCTCTTACTTGCGCCACGACAAATCCAAATATTTAAGTAACTACGACACGTCAATAAAGTGATAATATCACAAAATAGGATTAATACACCGTAGTACAACACTGTTTATGCCAAATATATGGCGACGGCAGCCCCTATTTTCAATGCTTATAACGAATAAATAAGTCTATAAAAGCAGCTTTATACTCACTTTTATTTACCCAATTTAATGACAAAATCAATGCTATTTGCTAATGTACCTAAAAGTATAATTATAAATAATAGGGATCATTATGAAACGCAAACAACTCGCCTTAATTGTAGGTATGAGCTTATCTATTCTCAGTACTACAACATTTGCAAGCCAATCAACCGACTCTCAAGCTATTTTTTCACAGGCATACCAAGATTATTTAGCTGCAGTAAAAGCAAACGAAAACGTAAAACAAGCAGCTAAACTTGCTTATACAACAGGCTTAGATAATTACGAAAAAGACTCCGATAACATCGCAAGCCTTGCTATTAACTATGCAAAGTCTATTGATGCAATCAGTGATAACTACGATCAACGCTACGCTCTTTACAAACAAGCATACGATATTTTAGTTAAAAACAATGGTAAAAAATCAGTAGAAACAATTGATGCAATATTTGGCATGGCAAATAACACTCAATCAGCCCGAACAGCCCATAATCATTTAAAACAGGTGATTGAAATAGCCCTTGAGCAAGACAAGCCAAAATTTGTTGCAGATATGAAATTTGAAGCTGCATCGTTACTGACTCAAAAATTTGTAAGCAAAAAGTACCGCCAAGCTAAAAGCTACTTGGAAGAAGCCGACGAGTATTATCAAAAAAACTTACCAGAAAACTCACTGGATCGCATAAAAGCAGATTTTTTAATGGCTTCATTTGCACAAGGTCGTAAAAAGTACGACGAAGCAATTAGCCGATTAAACCGCGTTGTTAGTGTGTTTGATAACAATTTTGATTTTGATCATAGCGCTGAACTAAGTGCACATTCTAAGCTTATAGAACTTTACGAAAAACAAGGTAAAAGCGAAGAAGCAACAAAGCACTGCCTAGCTATAGCTAAAATGATGCCGTGGAAAGAATCGCAAGAGCAAACACCACTCTATCGTGTTAATCCTAGATACCCAGTGCAAAAAGCCAGGTTTAGTACCGATGGTAGCGTTGTTATGGAGTTTGAGGTAGACGCAGCTGGCTTTGTAAAAAACCCAAAAGTACTTAGCTCTGAAGGCGGCAGCGCATTTGAAAAGTCAGCCAAAGCAGCGCTTGAGCAATGGCGTTACGCGCCAAAGTTTGAAAATGGCAAACCCGTTAGCGCTATTTCTCAGGTAAAACTCGACTTTAAAATTAACCGCCACTAAAAGCGGCTCATTAAAAAAGGCGCTTTATGCGCCTTTTTTAATACCAACTAATACAAATCCTACGTAGTTAAAATTCATAACTTACGCTAATACCGCCATCGGCTCTTTTTTCGTTGCTGTCGCTTGCTTTACCATAGCCCACATCTAGCTCTAATCTAAAACCAGCGCTGTTCAATCCATTAAAGCTATAGCTGTAAGTAAGCCCTATGCCGTTTGTTGTTTCTTCATCAAAAATACCGCCAATTACACAACCTAGCGTATTAGCAAAGTCAGTTGCTACATCATTTGTTAAACTTTCACACTTTTGGTCTGTATCTCTTGCGCCAATAGCACCCACAAGCGCGCCAAAAGCATGCTTTTTATTATCGCTAACTGCTTGTTCAAAACCCGCAGAAAATCCATCATCAAGACCTAGTTTATAGTTAGCATACCAGCGTTGTGTGTCGTCGTTAGCCGATAAAGACACTTCAGGAATAACCAAATAAGGATAGCCACCCCCAATCGAAAAACTAACCTCGTTGGCAGCACTAGAGTAAGAAGCAATAGATAAAGTGAGTAGTAATATTTTTGTTTTCATTAAGTTCCCTTTGAGTAAGCATAAAATGTACTCACTTTAGGAACTTGATACAATACGAAAAAAGCCTAGTTATATTTTAAACTAGCCGTTATTGGTGATTAAATTTTTGACAGAATTTTATCACTCGCCGCTTCAATTAAATTGAGTACATTTTCAAAGCCGTCATCTCCGCCGTAATAAGGGTCAGGAATTGCACTAACGTTTTGTTCGCCAAACCCTAAAAACAACGCTAATTTATACTGTAAATGCGCTGGGCAACGCTCTTTTAAATCAGTTAAGTTTTGCTTATCGGCGGCTAAAATCAAATCAAATTCAGTAAAGTCGCTGGTGCGTACTTTGCGCGAATAAATACCTTTAAAACTATAACCACGTTTTTCGCCAGCAGCCATTGAGCGACTATCAGGCGCTTTACCTTCGTGGTAACCAATAGTCCCTGCCGAATCGACTTTAACGTTAACGCCTAGCTTTTTAGCTCGGGCTTTTAATACCGCCTCTGCCGTAGGCGAGCGGCAAATGTTACCTAAACAAACTATGAGTACTTTTTTCATTAAGGCTCCTCTAACTAATTTAAAAACCTAAGCTTTAAAACTGTTTTAAAATACTTGCGTCGTAATCTTCAACGTTAAGCGTTACGTTATGCTGCGCTGCAACAGATTCAAGCTCAGCTTGTTTAATGGCTAAATCGTCCATAGTGATTAGATTGTCGTCTAGTTGCCACAATAACCGAGAGCCCGCGTAGCTATAATGAATCGCTAATAACGCATCGGCATTACCTTCACGACCAGCGGCTTTTAACTTAGCCATTTTACGAGTTATTTTATTAAGTGCTTTTTTAAGCTCCCACACATAAACAACTTCAGTCATAAACGTATGAGTACGGTATTTATGAAGTAACCATGCAAGCCCAACGCTAGTAATAGCAACACCTATTAAGTTCCAATGAAAATGGCTACCACTTTCATCAGGAAATAAAGCAATCAACGTTTGCGATATAGCCAAGCTGCCTACAGCCAAACCTACACCACAACCTGCAATAACACGGTTTAAATGTTTACGGTAACGTGCTTTATTTATTTCAATGAGTTGCATAACAGCCTAAAAATTTGAGTTTTAATATTTTCGAATGGCTATTGTAACTAAACCCCGCATTTTTTATAAAACTATTTCACCCCTTTTTGATTTGCCACCCGTTATAGCTTTGAAAACACCTTAATGAGTTAATTTGGAGCGGCTTATGCACACACTTGAAGTACCTAACAATTCAGTATTTATTAAAACATCGACCGCTGTTATTGGCGGCGCCGCAATGACCTTTGCTGCTTTTGCGTTTATGCAGTATTTAATCAGTGGCGAGCAGCGTGCACCGGTTAAACCTGTCGGCGATATTATAGTAGAGATTTTTCAGGCGCCTAAGGATTCAAAGCTAAGGCATATACAAAAAATACAGCCGCCACCGCCAATGCCTAAAGTGCCGCCTAAAGCACCACCACTCGATTCATCGCCCGATCCTGTTCTAGCAATTAGCGACTTTACGCCGGTTACAATTGACGATTTTGATGGCGACATTAACAACACCATTAATCGCCCAACGGGAGATGCAACACCCATTGTGCGCATAAACCCTAAATACCCAACTACAGCCGCGCGCGATGGTATTGAAGGTTGGGTGCAACTAAGTTTTAGTATTTCGCCAACGGGGGAAGTAATCGACCCAGTGGTCATTAACGCCGAGCCAAAACGTACCTTTGACCGCGAAGCAATAAGAGCCATTAAACGCTGGAAATATCGCCCCAAAGTAATTGAAGGTGTGGCACAATTACAAACAGGTCAAACCGTACAGCTCGATTTTAAATTAGATAACTCTATTTAACGGACTAAACGCCTATGCTACTAAGTATTAAGTCATGGTTATTTGAAACGCCAAGCAAGGACTGCATGGCAAGTTACGCAAAAAGTGGCGACAATCGTTACTTAGAGCAGCTTATTGCCCTCTACAGTAACGACTTATACCACTACCTTGTTACTCAATCTAATACGCATTTAGCATACGACGTAAGCCAACAAACATGGCTAAAAGTAATCGAAAAACGCCACCTTTACCAAGCGCAAACCACGCCAAAAGCGTGGTTATTTAAACTTGCCCGCAACACACTCATTGACGAATACCGCAGGCAACAACGCTTTGTAGAGTTTGACGAAAACACGCACTTACCAGCACAAAATGACAAAAGCGAAAACGACTTAAATAGTGGTGGCTTAACTAGTGGAGACTCGCATATAGATAACTTAAATATAGGCAGCTCAAACATAAGTTATGAAGCATTCAACATCGCGCTAAAACAACTTAGCTTTGTACAGCGCGAAGCCATTACTTTGCAACAAGAAGGCTTTTCGCTCGCCGACATAGAACTCATAACGCAAAGCAATACCGAAACCATTAAAACAAGGCTGCGTTATGCCAAGCAAAACCTTAAACGTTTATTAGGAGCAAACAATGAACAAGCCTGATGAGCCGTTTGATCAAAAGCTCACACAACACTACAAAGAGCGAAAAGAGCGCACAACACTTACAAGCGTTCAGCAAAAAGTGCTACTTAAAAAGGCCACGCGCACAAAGCCTAAAAAGCTAGGCTTTACGCTACAACTAACTAGCCTAGCCTGCGCGCTTGGTGTGTTCGCCTTTATTGTGCTTAATAATAACGACGTAATAAATATAGAGCCTAAAACAGTGCTTAACACAGAGCTTAACACCATAGACATTCACGACTATTCGTTTATAAAAACACACGAAATAAATCAAGCAGGCAGCTACGCAAGCGCTATTACAGAGCAAAAACACGCGCTTGATAGTCAATTAGCTAACGATTTACACCGCCACCAACAGCGCCACATAGAATACGGCACACTCGTAAAGGTAGATAACGACTGGTACATAGCCAGCTGTAATGATGAAGTGCTAGTGCAAATTAAGCATTCGCTGTTGAGTGATTTAAAGGGTAAACACGCGGTTGAAAGTAATATAAATACCGGTGATATGCTCGCTATGGCGCATAACGGCAAAGGGCAGATTATTGCACTTAAACATGCGGGTGCTGGGGTGAGGCAGTGTGGGGCTTAGGTGGTTTGGCTCAGTTAAGGTTGGTGGTAATTTAGATAAAAATTACCACCGGAAAAGCATCTTAGGTACGTGATTTATAATCGACTATTGTATATATTATTCTCTAACAGCCAAAATCATATCAATTCACTTTCGTTTCCTAGCTACATATGCTTTTGAAATTATTGCACTGAAAGCCACAACACCATTCACTCCAAGCTCTGAGTTGGCTATTTCAAGAAGTGAGCTCCCAATAGTAGTAGGATCAAATTGATCTCTAATTATCTTTGTTGTTAACTTATCTATATCAATACTTGTTGCGAATACATTATCTTCCAATTCTAAATTTTGTTGTACAAGAGCTCTTTCATCAATCAGACTTTTAGAATTGTGAATATTTACTTGAGGTTCCAAGAATTCTTCTGCGACCTTTTTGAACTCTCCATTATATCTTCTTTTTATTAAAAAAGACTGCCCCAACTTTGACTCAAACCACTCATAGCAATAGCTTTTATTTGTAGATATAAAAACCTCTGTAGAAATACTTTTTACCTCTCCAAACGGAAATAATACTAATCTATCATTTGCTTTTCCAAGGAAATCAAGCTGAGAAGATGGACTCTTCCACTCCAGCTTTTCAGGGTATTTAAAGCTATTAGCTGCTTCACGATTAGAGATTGAATGAAGTCTCTTTGATTCTTGAATAATATAGTCTTGATCTTGAACGCGCTCATCTGGGCATATGTCGGTTTGAGCTCCCATAATCGCACCTGCCATTGTCGCAATTGAGTCTGTATCTGTTAAAAGTTCATTTGAGATAGTTTTTATCAAGTCAATCTCGCTGGTTTCCTCTAGTAACAAACAAGCTACAGATGCAGCCAAAGACGTCAATGTTCCAGAGCCTCTAGTCTCTACATCAAACAAGTTGAGCAGAGTTGCCAAGCTTTTATAAGTTTTTTCTTCATCTTTGTACCACTCTTCAGCTTTATCTATCAGAGCTTCAAGCTCTTTATATACTTCTTCGTAATCATCAACTAATGAACTTTGAGAAGAATTTTCATAATGTGAAGCCCAAATAGTATTTAAATTAATATCTGACTCAATTATTCTGGGAACTTCATTAGTCCACTGATTAAACGTTCTCAAATATTCTAGACTTGGAATTTTCTTATAGAAAAGAGTGTAAGATAAACTCAGAGCGTGAAATACTGAACCAATAATTGCTCTTGGGTGACCATGTGTTGTAAGACTATTTCTAATGACATCTGGTAAAAACAACTCTGGCTCATCTAGCTTAACAGCGCTCCAAACATGAGGCTGAATTCTCATAGCAGCACCGTTGCCACCACTCTGTAAGTAACTGACGTTATCTGAATTATAAAAATTACTATACCAAGCTACATTAGCTTTAGATAATGAACTTGCAGCTAATTTTGAGCCTCTGCCAGCACCTAACGCGTAAGATTGCCATACAGGAAGTTCAATCTTAGAAAAAGAATGAATAGAAAAGTGACCATTACCCATAATAGCTCTAGATGTAGCCAGACGGAGCTGAGTATCATCTGAGTAAGATCCTTTTGGCAACTTAATTGTAGTTCCGAATTTACCACCAACCCGTCTTTTCCAATCAACTAAGCTCTCTATAGTTTGCTGACCAGTGCGTGACTTTAGAATTTTAGCGTCAGCTAATTCTGTAATGAACCCTAGTGCATCACCATATGCAGCCCATAAGGCTGAGTTTATTATTTGATTTTCGAGTATCTTTTTCATTTAGATATACTCCTTAATTACTGAAATTTATCAAGTGCTACTTCCACATCAAAACATTTGTCCAGCCCAGCTAATATAGCTTTAACGGAGTGCTTATGTTCTTCATTTTTAACATATATTTTAGATAAATGTTCAATAGAGCATTCATTTGGATAAAGTACTTCGGCTTGCTCACAGGTTGTCCACGAGGGTAAATGACTTTGATCACGAGCAATAGTTTGTTGAAATCTTCCTTCGATTACATCTGAGAACATATTTTCAAAACCGCTCATCCCTTCTTTTCTTATATTGGAAGGGTATATATTATTTGTTGTAGTAAAATATACACCCAAATGATCTAGCACTTCAGTTGAAAAAGCTATAATAACCCAAAATATCTCATCAGATTGCCTTCGGTATTGAGAATATGAAAAAAAAGTGCTGTTCACCTTTGTAAGAGAAAAATTTATATAATTGAGCCAATTTAGATCGCGCTCTTTTCTTTTTTCCGAATTTTGTTTAAATATAAACTCTAGAGTATCTTCTTTTTGTAGTCTCGCGTTAGGTAATATTTTTTCAGAATGTAAAATACCTACTAATCCTTCATTAGTTGTAAAATGAATGACCTCATTTATTCCCCTTTCCCTAGCTGCTTTTTCAATGAACATAACTATGCCCCTCATAAGTTCCTTTATCAAAAAGCTTCATAAATAGAGGCTCTCTGTCTGAAGAATAGCTAACAATAACATCTTCTTTCGCACGAGTAATTCCCATGGCTATTAAACGAATAGTAGACGAGTAATTTGTATTATCATGATCATTTTCATCAATATTAAAATGCTTATCTTCAAGACCTACTAGAAAAACATAATCAAATTCTAGTCCTTTAGCTGAATGGATAGTAGATAATGCAACATTTGTGTCAGATTTAGGCCAGTCATTTGTTCTAGAAATTTCAATAAATTGAATACCAGCATTCAACAATCTACTCTTTACATAATCAAACCATCCACCACCCTTTGGATGTAAAAAACCGACTGAATAACACTCTAGGTCTATATTACTTTTAATATAGGCAATTATGTAGTCCATTTGTTGTGAGAAGCTCCCCTGCACAATTTTAGGTTTACAACCAACCTTATTTATTGTTTTTACATCTGAGAGTGTTGCATCATCATCAAAAAGTATTCCTGAATTTTCTATAAATTTATTTGCAAAGTCAGCTATTTGTGCGGTATTTCTGTAGTTTCTCTCAAGCCTATATGAAGTTAGATTACTTATACCAACATCTTTCCAAGTAAAGCCCCTTTTATATATTTTCTGTGCACTATCTAAAATAATCACAGTAAATGAATTGGGACTTAACTGCTTAATAATTGATCTTAATTGGTTAGCTGAGAAGTCTTGGGCTTCATCTATAATAGCTATATCAATACTTTCCATAGCGTAATGACTACCTCTTTCGGCTAAATCATCCCAATCTAAGAGCAACATATTTTTTTTATATTCGATATACGGATAGATCACCTCATCTAATATTTTTCGCCTTAATATGCTATCAACTCTTGGAGAGTTACCACGGCCAGTTCGCTCCATTGTCATATAACTTTCCAAATTATTATGAGGTAACCTACCTAAAACATATTCAACCTCATCAATTAAAAAATCATTTTCAAGATTTATATTCCTCCCCCACTCCCTAATATAAGCTTTCTTATTTTCTTGATGTATCAATTTCTGAGGGCTCAATAACCTATCTTGTAGATACCTACTTAAAGTAGTGACTTCAATATTCAATTCACTTACTTGAGACCCCTTAACTATGGAAGTTTCATTTACTAACTTTGAAATGTAGGATTTCAACGTCCGATTAAATGAAAACACTTTGACATTAATTGCAGGTGACCCACTTGTCTCTCTATAGATATCTAGCAAATAACCAATTGCTGTGCGCAACATTAAAATTGCAGTTGTTGTTTTACCACTCCCAGCAGCCCCTCTTATAACTCGAACCCCAGGTGTTGGTATTGTAATTAATTTTAGTTGCTCTGGTGTTGGTCTTACTTGCTGTAAATCTTTCATTTTTAATAATCCTCCTTATATAAGTGACTAAACTTCCTACTTAGACTAAACAATGCTCCTGACTTTTTGGATAGGAGCCTACAGTTGAGCATGCTTTTGACTATTCGAACGATTGTAATTTATTGAGCAATTATACTCATTACCAAATAGCATCGACTTCAAGAAATCACGATACAACAAACGCTTGAACAAGACTTTTGTGCTACATTTAATTTTTCGATCTAACGCCCGACGCGCCAGCAAGCTGCTTGCTTGCAACAAACACTACATATAACTAGCTTTGGTGTGCTCATTGTATTAGAGATCCGTTGGGTTTCGTGTCACTCAACCCAACCTACGTACGCTATAAACGTGAGCCTAGCGCTAAATAAATCATTGTTAATGATTACTGCTTTAAAAGTCGTTTTTCTGGGTTTTTTAAGTACTTTAAGCCAATGGTAACTATGCGTGTATGTACCATTGTTATAACGCGTATTTGGACATTACCAATAACAACAATATCGCCTTTACTAACTTCTCCTGAAAGCTTTTGGTTGATCACTTCTTCCAAGCTTATCTCTTCTGGGGCGTCTATGTGCATGTGGTAAGAGTAAAATATATCGCCTACTAACGTTACCCCTTTCACTTTAAGTTCGTTGTGCGCTAAGTGGCTATCTTGATGGTTTGTTTTATCGGTTGCTGTAAAAACTAAATCAACAAAAGGTCTGTTATCTGGTTTTAAAACAACAAATAAATGATCGTTTGCTTTTAACTTAGTTGAACCTCGTGGCGGTATGATTGACGGACCCCGTGTGATCATAGCAACAACCACACTCTCAGGAAGTGCCGCATGTGACAAACTGCGCCCAGAAACCCGAGAAACGTCACTTAAGGTGTATTCTACAATTTCTATATCAATATCGTTTAGGGCTGTGATTTCGAGTGTTGCAGCTGCTAAATCGGGTGGTGGCTCTACTAAGTTTAATTTGTTAGCCATCCAAGGCATTGTTGAACCCTGTAACGTTGCTGAAATTAATACCACGAAAAAAACAACATTAAAAATAAGCTCAGCCCCTGAAAGGCCAAATAGTAATGGGAATATAGCTAAAATAATGGGTACTGAGCCCCTAAGACCAACCCAAGATACAAACAGGGTTTCGCGATTATTAAAGCCAAACAGTTTTAAAATAGGCGCTACCGCTAATGGGCGTGCAACAAAAATGAGCGCCAGTGCAATAAGCAATCCTTCTAGCCATACATCAACCAACGATGACGGGTTAATAAGGAGTCCTAATACAACAAACATGGTTATTTGCCCAAGCCATGCTAAGCCGTCATGAAAAAGAAAAATACCGCGTTTATATACAAATTTGCTGTTACCTAAAATAACACCCGTTATAAATACAGCTAAAAATCCACTACCGCCGAGCGTTGCAGAAAGGCCAAAAGAAAGCAGTCCAAATGCGGTTACCATCACTAAATACAAACCCGATGCATTTAGTTTAATTCGATTAATAAACCAAACCGATACCTTACCAATTAAAAGGCCACAAATAGCGCCAACACCCATTTGTTGAGCAAATAACTGTAGTAAATCCAGCCCTATTGGCATGTCGTTAACGAGCATTTCGAGCAATCCAACCGTTAGAAAAATAGCCATTGGATCGTTCGAGGCACTTTCTATTTCAAGCGTAGATTTAAGCTTTTTATTTAAGTGAATACCCGCACTTCGTAAAAGTGCAAACACTGCGGCGGCATCTGTAGAGCCGACAATAGCGCCCAGTAAAACACCTTGCAATATAGGCAGATCTAAAATATAAGTGGCCACAAGGCCTGTAATTACAGCGGTAAATAACACCCCGACGGTTGCTAAAGCAGACGCGGGTTTCCACACTTGTTTAATTGAACTGGTAGGCGTTTGTAAGCCGCCATCAAATAGAATAATGGCAAGCGCGAGGGTACCCAAAGCATGTGCGGCCTCTGCGTTATCAAATGAAATACCTGCAATACCATCTTCACCTGCAAGCATGCCTACAAGTAAAAATAGTACCAACACTGGTAAGCCAACGCGTGCAGATAACTTGCTCGAGATAACCCCCAGTAAAATTAAAACAGCACTAACGAGAATGATATTATCAATTACAAACATAGTGTGGGTTTACAGCCTTATATGAGTTAAAAAGTAAGAATTGTCAGCTATTAAAAACTTAAAGCGCTTGCTATACAATAACCTAAAAAATATAAATACGGGTATTTAAGTCTATATTTAAATGGTTTAGATAAAAAAGAGAGTGTTGCTGGACTTAATATTACTTAGCTCGATTCAGCTTAGCTTTATTTATTTTTAAAACAAAAAACCTGCAATTAAGCAGGCTTTTCAATAACAGTAAGCTAAAGGGGTAACGTACTTTAGCGCATCATACGCGTTCTTTTAAAACGCTGCTTACAGTCTAATTTTATGAAAGTCCATGCTCAATATCTCTAAAGGTCCATTGACCATTAGGATCTGCTATATCAATTAACTCACACGCTTTTTTATTCCAAGCGGCTAAGCAAGTAGTGTAGTTTACTAGTTGATGATAGGCTTTGTCTGGTGCGTCAGGGCGGATTCTCGACATAGCGAAACTTGAATAAGTAGCACCACTTCCAATCCAACCAACAATTGTTGAAGCAGGAACAATAAAACCAACCGTTGTTGTTACTAGCCCTAATATAGTTGCGGCTTTTTCAACGACATTTCCTGTTTTCATTATATCGCCGCTTATTACTGGATGTAATAAAGCGAGTAAATTAACAGCTTGTGGTTGATTAGAAGCAATTGCAACATCGTTTGAAGTTTTTGAAGTGTTTGTAGGAGCTGCTCTTCCTCGCATTGCAGGAAGTAAGCTGTTAAAAGATTTTTGGCTATTATTACTTGTAGAAAATTTAACTGATTCAGTACTCAAACCACCCGCTTTAACACGCTTTTGATCTCTTGGTGTTATATTTGATTTATAAGTTCTTTGTAATCGACGATAAACAGCTGCGCTACATTGTGTCATTTGTATTGCTAAAGCAGCTTGATCTTTAAAGGCTTTACCAATTGCACGTTCAGAAAGTTGCATTAATTGAGATTTTTTCTTAAGTGCGTGTTGCCCGATAATTATATCCACTAAAATATCCTTATTAATCATTTTATGGTCAAAATTATATCATGTTGGTCAATAATATTAATATCTAAAAACAAATATTTGGATTGTTTTTTATTCAACTTGTATAAATTGATATTAAATACTAAACAATTTTACAAACGTAATATTCTTCAAAGTATTACTGATATTTAGAGTGGAAGATTTTAACGCATTAAAAAGCCTGCATAGTTGCAGGCTTTTAGGTAATTATTATTGCTCGTTTATTAAAGCATTACTTCTATAGTACGCTCTTACAAAACAATTATGCTTGTAACTAAGTAAGCTACAAACGTAAGACCACCGCCAAATAAGGCATACGGTAGCTGCGTTTTAACGTGGGTGAGTAAATCACACCCCGATGCAATAGCCGATACTGCGCTGGTGTCGGATATAGGCGAGCAGTGATCGCCAAATATACCACCACCCAAAATAGCACCAACAACAAGTGATGGCGGTAAACCTAACGCTTGAATAAGTGGCACACCAATTGGGATTAATATAGCAAACGTACCCCACGATGTACCTGTAGTAAACGACATAACCGCACCAGTTAAAAACAGCACCGGTACGATTAAGTAAATAGGTAAGTAGTCGCCAACAAGTGACGCTACAAATACGCCAGTGCCAAGCTCTTTAAGGCTTGCGCCAAGTGTAAGCGAAAGCAGTACAATGGCGACTAGCGGCATTAATTCGCCCATACCTTTAAAACCGGTATCAACTAATTGATGGTGCGTAAATTTACGTGAGCCAATCATTAAAAAGTAAGCTACAACAATGGCTAAAACCGTTGCGTACAATACTGATTTAGAACCGCTGCCCTGGGCAAGTACACCATTACCGGTGTAATACATAAAACCAACCATGCTGGTAATTAGCGTAATAAGCGGGATTAACATGTAACGCGCTTTAGAGGCTTTTATTTCATCTTTTAAGTCGGTTGTTTGAAGCTCTAGTTTTTCTTCGGCTTCTTTCATTGGGCCGTGCACTTTATCAAACGCGATTGTGTAAAAAACAATGGCAAGGGTAATTATGGCGTAAAAGTTATACCCTACGCTGCCCCACAATACCGATACAGCCGACTCACCTAGCTCGTAGTTACCTAACAAACCAAGTACAAATGCGCCCCAGCCATTAAGTAGTATTAAAATACACACTGGCGCACTGGTGCTGTCAATAATGTAAGCTAGACGCGCTCGGCTCATTTTAAATTTGTCGAATAAGCCACGCGATAAAATACCGGAGGTAAGTACGCTCAGGTTAGATTCTATAAACACTGCAATGCCGGTAAACATGGTTAAAAAGCCTACTTGGCGCTTACTTTTTGCAATGCCTTTATTCATTAGCATATTAACAGTTGCTGCAACGCCGCCAGATTCGCGAATATAGGCAAGCAGTGCACCAATTAAAATACTAAATATTAATATGCGTGTATTACCTGGCGAGCTTGCAACCGAAATAATACGTTCAATGGTATTTAAAAAAGTGTCAAACAAGCTATTACCTTCGCCCTGAAAGGCGAGTAAAAACTCAGAAGAAGCAACAGCAACAAGTAGCGCCATAATTACTTCTTTTCGCCAAAACACGATAGCAATCGCTATCAACGGCGGTAAAATAGAATACCAATGCATAAAAAGTTAACCTTAATTATCAGCGAGTGATACTCGCTTTGTACGCGCTTTAACGCTTATTTGTTAAGCCTAACAACATAAACCGGCTTAGTTTTATAGACCGCTTAGCTTAATGGATTGCCTTACTCAAGTCACCTGTAAATAAATCACTTAAGGTGGCACAGTTAGCACGTTTTAACCTATACGATAGCTTATTGATTTAGTAACGCCTCATAAATAAGCGACACCACCGATCCGTACTGTGCGGTTTCGAATTTTTTACCTGTAAATTCGTAACGTTTTAGCGAACCTTTAATTGCGCTATGGCGAGCATTAGTAAGTAAAACAATAGCCAAGTCGTAAGCGGGGTCGATTACAGTTACTGTCCCCGTCCAACCGGTGTGCCCGTATGCTTGTGCGCTTGCATAAGGACCAAAGTGCCAACGCCTCGCTTGGTTGTTACCAGCAAGCCTAAAGCCAAGCCCATAGGTTTCATCGCTGCTTTGAGGCGTTAAAAATTGTGCTAAGGCACTGGCACTAAATAATTGTTGGTCGCCGTAGCCACCGCTATTTAATAATAGCTGACAAAGCACGGCTAAGTCGTGGGCATTACTAAATAATCCCGCATGCCCTGCTACGCCATCAAGTGAGTAGTAGGCGCGCTCGTCATGTACTTGCCCTTGTAAAACACCGGTGCGAATATTATCAAACTTAATGCGCCCGTCTCGCGTGTTACCGCTAAGCTCGGTGGCTGCAAATTGATTACGCTTAAAGCCTTTTTTAAGTGGATTAAATAACGTGTTAGTTAGTTTTAATGGCGCATAAACTTGCTGCTCTAGGTATTCGTCAAGAGGCTGCCCTGTAATGCGCTCAATCAGCACGCCTAAAATCATGTAATCAATATCTGAATAAACATGCTGCCCAGATGATTTACTACTAAAAGGTACGCTGGTAAGTAATAGCTGTTTGGTGATTTTGCTATTTTGCGAATAAAACGCATCACCATAACGACCATCTTTGCGATGAAAGTCAAATACTGGTGGGTATCCGGCGCTGTGAGTGAGTAAATCTTTTATTGTACGCTCAGTTCGCCCTTCACCTTTATATTCGCTTAGGTAGCTTTGCACGGGTTTATTAATATTCAATAACCCTTCGCTTACTAATTTCATAAGTGCAAAGTTGGTTGCAAATATTTTGGTGTTTGAGGCAAGATCGAACAAGGTATTAGTTTGCATTGGCTCTGGCCGAAGTAACATTAAATCACTTTGCTGATATTGTTTTGCATCGCCATAGGCGGTTAATTTTATTAGTTCACCATTTTTAACAACAGCCAGTACAGCCCCAGGAAAACCCGCTTTTACATCACGCTCAATAAGTGCATCTACTTCACTAAAATCAACAGGCTTAACAGGCTGACTATTTAAAGTAGGGAATGCAAAACGCAGCGTTAAACTTGCGCCTTCAGGAATTATATTTTCAACCTTAAATGTATTAACACCATTGTGAGTGCTTTTTGCCAAGCTGTAATTATACAAAGTATTTGCGCTCAGTTGGCTAACGTCGAGCTTTTGATTATTAATATAAATATCGGCGCTTTGTGCGTTGTGGTTTTGTATTAATAATTGACCGCGTCCTTTGTAAGCTTTAAACGTTCCTCGGTTATTTACATAAAACCGGCTACTTGGATTTACCTCAGGAAACGTAACGACCACTTGTGCGTTAGGCGGCTCTAAAAGTTGGCTTTTTGTAAGCAGTGGCAGCGAGCCAATAGGTTCCGGTGGTGTACTACAACCCACTACAATAAAACTCAAAGCCGCTATAAATGCTTTTTTTATATAATCAATACTTTGTGGTTTTAAAGCAATAAACATGGGCAGCCCTTATTTATATAGCAAGTAAGGCGCTCTTTGCGCTTTAAATTGCGAAAGCCCCGCCTGCCAGCTTTGTTTTATTTGCGCTTCTGATTGTCCTGCTTCAATAGCTAAGCGTAGTTTATTAGTACCCGCTAGTTTATCCATAAAGTCAGCACGCTCAAAAAATGAGATGTTATTTTTACTAAGCTCCGTGTACGCATTTATTAAGTAAGTTAAATTTAGACCTGTGATGTTTACTTGTCTTAAATCGAGCCCTTGCACGGTTTGGTTTTTAAATTTAGGGTTTAAAGCAGCGCCTTTAATTGCACGCGGCGTAAAATTGAAATTACCTAATGCAACTGGCGAATAGCCAATTACTTGAAACGCAAAGTCGGTACCTCTGCCAATACTGATAGGCGTTGCCTCAAAAAAGCAAAGCGATGGGTAAAGTGCAATGGCTTGATCGTTAGGTAAATTAGGGCTGGGTTTTACAGGCAAGCTGTATGTACTTTTGCGAGTGTAATGATCAACAGGGATCACCGTTAATTTTAAATCTGGCGCTTTATTGATCCAGCCCTCGCCCTTGATCATTTTGGCAAGTTCGCCAACGGTCATGCCGTGTAACACAGGAATTGGGTGCATGCCTACAAACGATTTAAATTCTGGCTCTAATATTGGCCCATCAACGTAGGCAATATTTGGATTGGGTCTGTCGAGTACTAAAAATTCTATCCCCTGCTCTGCTGCGGCTTCCATCATGTAGTGCATAGAGCTTATATAGGTATAAAAGCGCACTCCCACATCTTGAATATCAAAAATAATGACATCAACATCAGCTAAAGCAGCTTGGCTTGGTTTTTTATTTTTACCGTAAATAGAAATAAGCGGAATACCGGTTTTGCTATCAACGGCATTTTTTACATGAGCGCCTGCATCGTGATCGCCTCTAAAGCCATGCTCAGGTGCAAAAATTTTAGTTATATTTATGTTTTTAGTCAGCAGAGCATCTACTAAGTGAGTTTGCCCTACTGTTGATGTTTGATTAACTACCAGCCCTACGCGTTTATTTTTTAACTGCGGTAAATATTTAGCATATTGCTGCGCACCTACAACAAGTGAGTTATTAGCCTCGTTGGCTTGGGCACTGGAAATAAAAATAGCGCTAATAATAAAAAAAAACGTAATAAATAGGGTTTTAAACATACTGTAATATCCTTTTAAACAAGACGTTTAAAGTAACATAGGTAATATTAAAGAGCAGCTTTAGAAAGGGGTTAAGTGGGCTTGAGTAGATATAGTGATTAGAAGCTGGCGCTTCTCACGCGAGCAAGCTCAGCGTCTACAACGGATGAATAAGCTCGAAGTTTAAATTAAAGATTAGAGCTGGTTTTACTTGTAGGCGTACAGCTTGCTGACGCGACGAGCAACGCTCGTAAATAAAGTATCAGTTATATCGGTCGTAAGTAATTAGAAGCTAGCGCTTCTCACGCGAGCAAGCACAGCGTCTAAAACGAATGAATAAGCTCGGAGTTTGGATTTAAATATTAGAGCTGGTTTTACTTGTAGGCGTGCAGCTTGCTGACGCGACGAGCAACGCTCGTAAATAAAGTATCAGTTATATCGGTGGTAAGTAATTAGAAGCTGACGCTTCTCACGCGAGCAAGCACAGCGTCTAAAACGAATGAATAAGCTCGGAGTTTGGATTTAAATATTAGAGCTGGTTTTACTTGTAGGCGTACAGCTTGCTGACGCGACGAGCAACGATCGCAAATAAAGTATCAGTTATATCGGTGGTAAGCGCTCCTCACGCGAGCAAGCTCAGCGTCTACAACGAATGAATAAGCTCGGAGTTTAAATTAAAGATTAGAGCTGGTTTTACTTGTAGGCGTATAGCTTGCTGACGCGACGAGCAACGCTCGTAAATAAAGTATCAGTTATATCGGTGGTAAGTGATTAGAAGCTCGCGCTTCTCACGCAAGCAAGCTCAGCGTCTTGTATCTCTCGTTGATAAATGATTAGCTATCATTTATCACATCGAAGTCAGTGAGCTTGCCTCTGCGTCTAGTATTTAATACTGCTCGGTAGATAAAGCCCTGACTTTCTATTCTCAGAAACTGAATGGTATCCAAGCACACTTTTATTTAAGTAGATGCTGTATGTACAAGGGGAGTAAGTAGAGATGATGTTTATCGGCATTGATATTAGTAAAGAGAAGATTGATTTATCGTGGTTGAGAGACCAGCTTACAAATAAAATTAAAACAAAAGTCTTTAAAAACAAGCGCCAAGACTTTGTAACAATAGAAAAATGGCTTTTAAATACAACTAAAAGTGCTGCTAGTGAGCTCGTTATCACCCTCGAACCAACGGGTGTTTATCATGAAGCACTGATGGATTTTTTACACGAGCAAGGCTTTAATATTATTTTAGCGAATCCAGGTAAAGCTAAAAAGTATGCAGACGCTTTAAACATAATTCACAAAACAGACAAATCTGATGCAACGATGCTTGCTCA
>NZ_JADYXF010000004.1:0-151714 GCF_015864385.1 Pseudoalteromonas sp. SWXJZ94C | reverse complement strand
TATTTTGTTTAACTCAGTATTATATTTATTCATGCTCTGCTTTTGGGATAGATAGTGGTTTGGCGATTACTATCAGAACAAATTCAGAGCATGTTTTCAAGTTTTATTCCTTAAGATCCAACCTATGAACTGTTGCTAGTTTTACGACTTAAAAAAGCTCATTGATCTTGTCAAATCACTCGATAAGCGAGAAAGTTGCTGCGCATCTTGTAACGTTGATTGAGCAGAGACGAGTGTATGATCTGCTAATGAACTTACTTCTTTCGAGTTGCTTAGTGCATGTGTTGTTGCATCAGACTGTTGCTTAACACGTTCTGCAATTACTTCACCTTGATGTTTTATATCACCCATACTAAGTTCAGCGCTTTGTAATACGGTATTTGTTTCTGTTGCGGCTTTTACAGATTGCTCCATTTTGCTAACGCTAGAACGCATTTTTTGTTGCGTATCGTCAGACGCTTGCTGTAAAGAACTAATAATTTGGTGAATTTCTTGAGTTTGAATTTGAGTACGCTGAGCAAGCGTCCTTACTTCATCGGCAACAACGGCAAAACCTCTACCATGCTCACCGGCTCTAGCTGCTTCAATGGCTGCATTAAGTGCGAGTAAATTTGTTTGATCGGCAATTTCGCTAATACCTTTACTTACTTTGCTGATTTCTTGGCTATCTTGGGCAAGTTTATCAAGAGCTTGTTGGCTTTCAGCAAATTCAATTTGTAGATCTTGCATATATTTAGCAAGCTCCATCGTATTGTCTGATCCTTGTTTAACATGTATAGCAGCATCTTGAGCCGTTATGGTCGCTTGATGAGCCGATTCTTCCACTGCGTGTGCACTTTGCGCCATATCACTTAATGAATTATGGATAGCATTTACAAGCGCTTGTTGTTTAGTAACATCATCACTTGTTTGACTGCTTGCGTGTGATAGTGATTTAGTTGCATCACAAAGCTCTACTGTACTTGCCTTTACATCAGATAGCAGATCAGAAAAAGCGTTAAGCAAAGCGTTATATTGCAATGCAATAATGCTCATTTCATCATTACCACTTGAGTGAAGCGTTGCTTTTAAATCACCGTTGGCAGCTTTATTAGCCGCTTCTGAAAACCGATTAATTGTATCAACTACGGCAAAGTAAAAACCGACCATTAAGTAAAAAGCAAAGGTTAAACTAAGTACTGAGGCTATTAAGACAATGTTACGAGTCCATTGTTGAGTTTGTAATTTGTTTTTTACTAAGGTTTCTAAAGTTGGAATACTTTTATTAATTAGAAGGCTTATATTATTATTTACGTTTTCAGTTAGTTGTGTAAATTAATTTTTATTTAATTCTATGTTGTCGGGTTCAAGTAGTTTTTTATCTATAGCATTTTTAAAGGTATATACCGCATTTTGTAATTGCTTTAAAAGAGGGTTAAGTTCTTTATGAACGGATTTTTCTGCTGTTATTGCTACATTTAAAGTGTTACTTAATTGCTCTTCATATAATGGTAGTGATTTACTTAAATTTGAGAGTGCGATAAATGTATCCGGTGTAAATCGGTTATTGGTAATTACCGTGTTTGCACTTTCAGTCGTTAAATTTATTTGCATCATTAATGCTGGAATTGGTGTGACGAGAGCGCGGTTAACATAAGCGCTGGCAAGTTGACTATCGAGTGCTAAGTTTGATTGAATAGAAATAAGCTCGAGTATATCGTCTGCCTGATTATCTTTTATTGTGAATCCTAATGTACGAGCTACTTTAATGTTTTGACCGTTTATTCCCTGCATTTGATTGTTAAATATAGCTTTGTAACCTTTTAAGCCTTGTTGCTGCATTTTTGAAACGTTAATGCTGTCACCCAGTAGTGACACTAAAAAAAATAAACTCAGAGCAAGAGGGAGTAGCAATATGCCAAACATGAGGCTTATTTTTGTTTTGTATTTTAAGTTTGCCATTAGCTTAATTGCAGGGGCAGTAAACTCTCTTAATCCTGACATTAGACTCTCTTTATTTTTATAATTGTAATAATAAATAGACCTGATTTTACTTAATTATTATTCATTTATATTACTTTACAAATAAAAAAAGCCCAGAAGGGCTTTTTTCAATCTTTAGTCTTAATTACGTTTATTAAAACAAGAGTTTAATAAACGTAAAAGTTAGATTTTTATAGTTTAGCGAAAGAACGCTCAGCTGCTGCAATTGTATCGTTAACTTCTTGCTCAGTGTGTGCAGCACATACAAAACCAGCTTCAAATGCCGATGGTGCAAGGTAAACACCTTCTTCAAGCATAAGGTGGAAAAAGCGTTTGAAGCGCTCTAGGTCGCATTCAGTTGCTTGCTTGTACGTTGTTACTTTTTCAGCATCAGTGAAAAAGAATCCATACATACCGCCAGCATAATTAGTCGTTAATGCAATACCTGCTTTTTTAGCGCCCGCTTCAAAGCCTTCACAAATAGCCTTCGAAATTGCCTCTAATTTATCGTGCAAGCCAGGCTCACTTAATAGTTCAAGTGATTTTAAACCAGCAGCCATTGCAATAGGGTTACCAGAAAGTGTACCAGCTTGGTAAACTGGTCCTACAGGGGCAATGTAATCCATTATTTCGGTTTTACCACCAAATGCGCCAACAGGCATGCCGCCGCCAATTACTTTACCTAAACACGTAAGGTCTGGTTTAATATTGTAATAAGCTTGTGCGCCGCCAAGTGCAACACGAAAACCCGTCATTACTTCATCAAAAATAAGTACTGACTTATATTCATCACATACATCACGCAAACCTTCTAAAAAGCCTGCTACCGGAGGAATGCAGTTCATGTTGCCTGCTACCGGCTCTACAATAATACAGGCAATTTCGTCTGCATATTTTGCAAAAATAGCTTTTACTTCATCTAGGTTATTAAACGATACCGTAAGTGTATGTTTAGCAAAGTCCTCAGGAATACCTGGAGAATTAGGTACGCCCATAGTTAGTGCACCAGAGCCGGCTTTAACTAATAAAGAGTCGGCATGACCATGGTAACAACCTTCAAACTTTAATATTTTATCGCGACCAGTAAAGCCACGTGCTAAGCGAATTGCACTCATCGTTGCTTCAGTGCCTGAGCTTACCATGCGCACTTTTTCGATTGATGGTACGAGTTCTTTTACTTTTTCAGCCATTAAAATTTCAGCTTCGGTTGGCGCACCGTAGCTAAGGCCATTTTCTACTGCGTCATGCACTGCTTTTTTAATCGCAGGGTGGTTGTGACCCATAATCATAGGGCCCCAAGAGCCAACATAATCAATATAACGATTACCATCGGCATCAAATGTAAACGCGCCTTCTGCTTTGGTTATAAAAAGTGGTGTGCCACCTACGCCGTTAAATGCACGTACTGGCGAATTTACACCACCTGGAATAGACGCTTGAGCGCGTTCAAATAAGTCTTGGCTAATTGTCATGAAAAATCCTATTGTTTGTCACAAAAAAAGTGGGATTAGCTATCGCGTTTACGGCTAAACCAAGGCACGTCTACTTCATACTTCTCGACTTTATTTTCTACACCGAGAGTTAAAGCAAACAGAGCCATTCGGATTAATACGCCATTTTGTACTTGGCGAAATATAGCTAAATTGTCATTCGCGTTTAAGTCATTATCAAGCTCATTGGCTTCAATACGACTGTCGCGTGGAAGCGGGTGCATAAGAATAGAGTTAGTTTTACAATGTTCGCTGTAAATAGACTGGCTTATTCTAAAACCACCACGGTATTTATTCGCTTCTTCTTGAGAAGGGAAGCGTTCTTCTTGTATGCGGGTTTGGTAAACGATATCGGCCGCTAAATTGCCTTCCATTTTGTTTACTAGTTCAATTTTATGACCCGCATTATCGACCGCATCTAAAATGTAATCAGGCATTTGTAAGCCATCGGGTGCAACCATCGAAAATTTTACATTTTTATAATGGCATAACAGTTTTGAAAGTGAATGTACCGTACGTCCGTATTTTAAATCGCCAACAAGGGCAATATGCATACCGTCGATATTTTGATCAAAACGACTTAACTCACGCTCAATTGTAAGCAAATCAAGCAAAGCTTGAGTTGGATGCTCATTTGGACCGTCACCCCCATTAATAACCGGTACTGTGCACCCTGTAGCAAATTCACTTACTGAACCTGAGTCAGGGTGGCGCATAGCTACCGCATCAGCGTAGGCTGAAATAACACGTGCTGTATCGTATAACGATTCACCTTTAGCCAGTGCCGAACTTTGCATGCCTGTTGTTTCACGAACTAAACCACCAAGTAAATTAAAGGCTGTACCAAAACTTACTCGTGTGCGAGTACTTGGTTCAAAAAATAAGTTTGCTAAAATTGCGCCTTCAAGTACGTTGGTACGCTTTTGTTTTTTTGCATAAGGCTCCATTTTTTTAGCGACTGCAAAAATACGTTCAATACAATCTCGGTCAAGTTGACCTACTGATAGTATATTTTCACCTTGGAAACTTAACATGGGATTATTCCTATTTATTCAAAAGGGCGCGATAACCCATAAAATGGGGCACGCAATCGCGCGTATTATAGCAAATATAAGGTATTCATTGAGCTGATTTACAAGCTTGGTTTTATCACCGCTAATGCAACAATAATAAGTAATGCAATAACGGGAAGCTCATTAAAAATACGGTAAAAGCGATCTGTTTTAGTGTTTCTGTCGTGTTTAAAATCAGCGAGTAATTTAAAACAGTAGCCGTGGTATAGGTATAAAATAATAACGAGTACGAGTTTATAATGTAGCCACATACTGTATCTAAACCAATCACGACCATATTCAACAATTGTTAATACACCAAAAACGGCTGTTAAAACGGCAAATGGAGTGACAAAGTAAAGTAGCCTGCGCTCCATTACTTTAAGCATAGAGTTGCAAGATCTCTCTTCACTCATTGCGTGATATACAAATAATCGTGGTAGGTAAAAAATGCCAGCAAACCAAGCAATCATAAAAAATATATGCAGAGTTTTATAAATTAATAATGCGCTCATAATGTTCTCGCCATTGTTTAAAGTAAGCTATTACGTATAGTCAAAATATTGTTTATTTGATCCCAGCGTAACAGCCCCATAATTTGTTGATCATCTAAAAGGTTATACACATACAATGCACCACTGCGTTTATCTTTTAAAATATCAAATGCATCAGCTAACGTAGCTTGGCTGCTTATTCCTTGCAAGTTTATGTAGTTTAAATTAATTGCTTGATCAGACATTAAACTTAAATCATATTCGGCAAGCCTATAGCCATTCTCTTCGTCAAATACAATAAGCGGAGTTTGACTGTCCATAGCATCAAGCGTGTTTTTTATTTGCTCTTTATCGTCTGAGTAAAGAAGTTTAAAGTCCTCATCCATATCATCCATTATCCCCACTTTTTGCAGTGCTTCTGTCGCAGGGGATACATGATAGGGTAAGTCTTGAAAATCAAGTTGCTGTAAAAATATAGAGCGGTTACCAAATACTTGTAATGCAGTTACATAAGCGGTTGTTATAACAATCATTGCTGGCACTATTATTTCTGGAGAAGAGGTTAATTCCATAACCGTAGTTAATGCAGCAAGTGGCGCATGTAAGGTAGCAGCCATTAATCCTGCCATACCTAAAACAGCGTAAGTTCCTGCTATATCTGTACCTGGGCTAATATATTGTGCGAAAAACGCCATAAGGGTGCCAACTAATACACCTAGCCCGATAACAGGGCCAATTAAGCCACCAGGAATACCTAAACCAATCGCAAACAACGTGGCGAGTAATTTAGCAATTAAAATAGTCGTTAGTAGCTTTACGTTATCAGGTGATTCAACTGCAATGGTAATTGCACTCATACCAGAGCCCATAGCTTGTGGAACTGCATAAGCGATTACACTGGCAATGCAGCCTGCAATTAATAAACGAGGGAACATGCTTAAAGGTTTAAATGTTTTAATAATAAGCATTAAGTTTTGGTTAAAACTGTAAGCAATTGCACCTAATGCCATGCCACATAATATTAAGTATGGATAATGCCAACCACTTAGCGGAGCAATAGTAATGAGTGCTAGCTCAGAGCCTTCACCAAAAACAAATTGTGTGGCAAGTGCACCAGTAACGGCAGCAAGCATAATAGGTACAAATATATGTACTTTATATTCCCTAAGTACCACTTCCATTACAAAAATAACGGCTGCAAGAGGGGTGTTAAATGAAGCAGCTATTCCTGCTGCAACACCGCAACCACTTAAGGTACGCATGGCGTTATAAGGTAAGTGAAGTTTATTCGCTAAGAGGCTTGCGCCCGTCGCACCTAAGTGAACAGAAGGTCCTTCTCTACCAACCGAAAAGCCACTAATGAGTGCCAATGCTCCACCAACAAACTGATTTACAGTGTTATAAAGAGGCATTTGTCCGTAATGGCGTTTAATTCGGTGAATAACAAAAGGGATACCTAAGCGGTAATGCTTAAAGCCTGTAAAGGCGGCAAAAGAAGCTATTAAAAATGCAGCAATGAGCGGCATTAATACACGTTCGAGTGTTGGCAGTGTAGTAAAGTCGTCAGGGGTTTCTAAAAATAAGCTTTGAAAAAATAAAATAGTTAAACGAAATAAAATAATAAAAAATGCAGCAATCAATCCGGCACTTACGCCTAATAGGCATAACTGTACAGATGTTTTAGGTTTTGCCAGTCGACGCCTGAGTTGCTCAAGCCACATGCGTTATTTCCTCGCCGTATTTTTCAGCGAGCAGTTTATCAAAAGCGAATCATTAAGTCCTTGCGATTTTGCAAAATTAGTAACTTATATTAACAATTTATATTTATGAGTAATTTCTATCGTTTAAAGACCATATTTTAAATGAATTTATACCTAATAAAGGGACAATTAAACTAAATTAATACTAATTTAAGTTTATATTGCCTCAATGTTTTTTTTTATGAAACTATAGATATAACTTAGTGCAAAGAGTTGTTTTACTATACTTGATTAAAACACTCGGGTATTAGATAATCACGCCATTACGATATTGAGGGTTTTAAAATGTCTGAAGAATTACCAATAAAGTTCAGCGATGCAGCTGCTGTTCGTGTTAAACAGTTAATCGACGAAGAAGAAAATCCAGAACTAAAACTACGTGTTTACGTAACAGGTGGCGGTTGTTCAGGTTTTCAATATGGTTTTACTTTTGATGAAAAAGCGAACCCAGGCGATTTAGAAATAGTGAAAAATGGCGTAACCTTAGTGGTTGACCCTATGAGCATTCAATATTTAGTTGATGGTGAGGTTGATTACACCGAGGGACTTGAGGGCGCGCGCTTTTTTGTTTCAAATCCAAACGCAACAACAACATGTGGTTGTGGTGCAAGCTTTAGCGTTTAAAAGTAACGACTAAAAATATTAGAGCCGCTTAAGCGGCTTTTTTAATGCTTAAAATTCACTAGGAGTAAATTCGGTTATTTGCATTATTAATACAAAAAATCCAAGCACAAAAACCGAAAAAGCTAAAATATACATAAATCCTTTTTTACCTTGCTTAATAGGTACGCCATTTTTACGTAGAAAAAAATACCAGCCTAAACACAAAACAATAGGTAATAAAAAAAGCAATCTGAACATCATCTAACCTTCTTAGCATTAATTATTGCTTAATGATAAACGTGTAACATTAAAATGAAATAAATATTTATTAATATTTTTCATGTGAATGATGTGATTTTTTAATATTTTCTGATAACTTAGGTTGATTGTTCAGCGTTTATAAATGTTTGAGCATGATAAATCTGTACCGAGAATGTAATTAATTATTTAACCCATGTGTTAATAGTATATAATGTATCCAAGAATGAGACGGGCAAAATTTCATTCCCAAAAAAATCTATACCACATTATTAGCATTATTTTTGGCTATGTGGGTGGAGGTAAGTAGCAATACGTGCTTAATTAGCAAGTAGTTTTGCTATTTAAGTAAAGTAGTATCGCTACTTGCTTACCTACAGCTATTGATAGACTGCTACTTTAATTGGTATGTCAAATCATCTAGTAGGAGATGTAAAATGATGGGCAAGACCGTTTCTTCAGAAGAAAACGCAAAGCTAACAAAGTGGCTTAAAAGTAAGCGACATGAAAAAGGGCATACAATGCGCAGCCTAGCACAAGTGCTTGGTACACCTCATTCATTTATCGGCAAAATTGAGAATCAAGAACGCCGTTTAGATGTAATTGAATTTGTTCGTTATTGTACTGCGCTGGAAGCTGACCCGTATGAAGCTTTAAGTTTACTTAAAGTAGATTAACGATAAATTGCTTAGCTTACTTTGAGTAGCACTTAAAATATCTAAGCAATAAATTAATGCAGGGATGCATTAAATATTTTTATGATAATTTCTTTCAAGCTCGTATAGCTTATGCCTAATTAAATACAAAAACACCAGCGATGGTATGACCATTAATGCGGTAAGAATAAAGAATAACGACCAGTTACCATTTAACCAGTCGTCTATAACTACACCACTGTAACTCGAAAGTAATGTTCTTCCTAAGTTCCCTAATGATGCTAATAAAGCGTAATGCGTTGCGCTAAATGCTCTGTCACATAGCATTGATATAAATGCCACCATAGCCACTAATGACCATGCTTGCGTAAATCCGTCAATAACTATAGCGAAGGCATATAATCTTAAATCAGGACCCACTAAAGCAATCCATGAAAACACCAAGTTTGAAGCCGCCATTGCAATTCCGCTTATAAATAAGCCTTTAACAATGCCGTACTTTTGATTAAATAAGCTGCCAACAAAGGTAAATATAATAGTAAGTACCGCTGTACCAACTTTTGAAAATGTCGCAATGTCGCTATTACTAAAGCCAATTTCTTTATAAAAAACGATCGACATGCGGCCTAAAAAAGCCTCACCTATTTTAAACAAGAAAATAAATGCAAGTAGTGCAAGTGCTGTCTTAACACCATTTTTAGCAAAAAAAGCTCTAAATGGATCAATTACTGTAACAGCAAGCCATGCTACTGTTTTTGTGACTGGGGTGTGTTTTGAAGAGGCTAGCTTTTCGAGATATACACGCTCTAGCTCAGCATGCACAACCTCTCTGTTAGACTTAGGCTCTTTAGCAAATAATACTCCACTCATTAGCAGCAGCATTACAGCAGCTAAAAAGTAATAAATTTGGGGCCAATCGAGCGAGGGGATATCAGCCATGTAAAATGGAATGGCGCCTAAAAGCGCATAACCTGTCCACCAACCAGAGGTTGCCATAGCGGCAGCTGCTGTTGCTTTATGAGATTCGTTTTCGCTTAAGGAGTCTATTCTAAATGCATCAATTGCTATATCTTGTGTTGCAGAAGCAATTGCTATTAATAAGCAAATTGCAGCGACAAGTGCTAAATTTTCTTTTAAATCAAGCCCCGCCAATAGCAGTACACCAATTAATATAAAGCTTTGGCAGAAGAGTATCCAACTACGGCGCTGACCTAATAGTTTGTATAAAAAAGGAAGTTTTGTACGATCAATTAAAGGCGACCACAAAAAGTTAATACTGTATGCACCAAATACAATGCCAAATAAGCCAATCATACTGCGGCTTAAACCTTCATCTTTAAGCCATGCAGACATCACTGAGCCAATGAGTACCCACGGAAATCCGCTGCTCATACCAAATATAAAAATATTGATTAAGCGTTTATCTTTAAAATAAGAAAAGTATTCACGGATTGAGAGTGTTCTGCTCATAGGGCCTTCATTGAGGGCGGGTGCAGTTTAACTGCACCTCATTAATTATAATGGTGTTTGCTCAAGCAATTTAATATTTAAAATAACAACGGGAGTTTTTGGTACAAAATCGTAGCCAATTTTTTCGTTAAAACCGGTTTCTACTGTCATAATTTTATCAAGTGTATCGTAGCCATCCATTACGTTACCAAATACAGCGAATCCCCAATCTTTACCTGGATTTAAATGATCGTTGTTGTCCATGTTAAAAAAGAACTGACGAGTTCCTGAGTGAGGTTGACGGTCTTGATAAGCCATGGCAATGCTGTACATATCATTTTTTAAACCATTGCCGCTTTCATTAAAAATAGGATCATTTTCATGTAAGCCATCATAGTCTTTATCGTACCCACCGCCTTGAATTACAAAGTCGCGGTCGTTTTCTACATCGCGTTCAATACGGTGAAAAACACTGCCTTGATAGCTTTTATCAGACACGTAAGTCAAAAAGTTATTAACCGTAATAGGTGCTTTCGAGCGATCAAGTTCGACCACAATACTCCCCATCGACGTTACAATTTCTACTCGCGGAAAAATATTATCTTTTTGTACAAAGCGGCCTTCTTGGGCTGCTAAGCTACTTACACTAAAAAATAAGCCTAAGCAGATTAAAAAAAGTCGTTTCATAGTTAACCTTCTAAAAATTCGATTAATTCAGGGTCAGATACAATGCGGGTAATTATTTGTTCAGTCAACTTATTGAGTTGGCCTTCTATTTTAGCTCTATCGTGACTAAAAGGGCCTTCTAAATTAGCACTACCTCTGTATATCTTACTAAAGTTGCTGTTAGAGCGAATAACCCTAATACCAAGCTCTATTTTGGCTTCACTCGTGTGGCTCATTAGTTTTTCGGTTACAACAGCTTGAAGCGCGTGGATATCTACTTCAAAGCGCACAGGCGCTAGGTTAGAAATACTGGCACCGTTTCTACTTAATGCACTGTCTAAAACGCTTTTAACTGACTCGGTAATACCTTGGCTTGCAAAGGTTTTAGTTTTATCAGATTCAATAAGCTTAAGAGTTGAAGTATCGCCACGTAAATCAATTACACTACTACTTAAACTCGTGTTTATTGAACTAATTTGACCACTTTTATAAACAGGGTTAAGTATTACTTGATTAGGTTGCTGAGCGCATGCAGATAATATAAATAATGTGCATAGGCTAAAAATAATTTTAATCATTATGTTCCTAATAGTTTTTAGTTGCGCTAAGTACTACAAACTTTTTGTTTGAACCTAGTAGCTTACAGTTACCAAACATACGATTTAGTTTATCGTGATAGTCTAAATGACGGTTTCCTATAATACGCAACTCACCGCCTTCCTTAAGTGTTTCTTTGGCTTGTTTAAACATTTGCCATGCAATGTGGTCTGTTACCGCTTGAGCTTGGTGAAATGGCGGGTTACATAAAACCATGTCTACACTGTCTTGAGTGAAATCGGTTAAACAATCGTTTTCGATAAACTGACAGTTATCAAACTGTTCAGGCATATTTTGTTCTACATTTAATCGTGCAGATTCAACCGCCATGTATGATTCATCAACAAACGTAACAGATGCTTTAGGACAGCGAGCAAGCGCCATTACGCCAACAACACCGTTACCACAGCCTAAATCGATTATACTAGTTTCTTTTTTAGTCTCTGGGAGGTAATTAAAAAAGAATCTCGCACCAATATCCAACGAATCACGCGAAAACACATTTGCATGGTTAGTTATATTAAATTCAGTGCCTTCTAGTTCCCAGCTCACAGGAAAGTCGGCTGCTTTATATCCGCCTTTAGCCGTGCTTAATATAAGGCGTGATTTTTTAACTGCTAAGCTTGTTTTAGTATCACCAATAAATTGCTCGAATGATTTTATTGTTGAATTATGAATTTCTTTTGTTTTACCTGCTGCAATGACTGGTGTGCCTGGTGCAAGTATTTCGCTTAATTCACTTAGCTGAAACTGTAAAAAACCTACGTTACGCGGTATTTTTATCAGAACTAAATCAACATCATTAGGCAATGCTGACAAGCTATCTATTTGGCTAAATTGCGCAGTAGATAGTTTGTTTATTTGTAAGTTATACGCCACAGCTTGGTGGCTAATATAAGAATCATTAACTGAACAAACCGTTAATTGATTAAAACTACAAGCAAGTGCACCAAAGCTATCGTTTAAAATAAGCAGTGAGCGACAATCTGGGTGATGTTCGTTAACATAATTGATAAGGTACTCATCTGCTGAATCCCACGCTTGTAAACTGCGGTTTTTTTGATCCAAAGGAAAGCGTTCAAGAGTAAAGGTTTTATCGCCTAGCTGGGCTTGCGTCGTCATAATGGTTTTTTGATCAGTAAACTAATAATGTAGGTAAATTCTAACATGCAACGGCAAAACGCCAACCCCCAACAGTTACCAAATGGCTTTTCTTATCAAAGTAGGGCACTTAGCGCACAAAAAAGCCTCGATTTATTTTATTATTTGCAAAAAAATCTAATTTGGCAGCAGCCAAACGTAACGGTTTATTCTAAAACAGGTCCAATACCGCGGCTACAATGTTTTATTAGTGAGCATAATATTGAAGATGGCTACTCTCACAGTAAATTAATAGTAGAGCCTTGGCCTGATATTTTATTGGCAATGCGAAAGCGATTAGAGAAGCATTTAAATCAACCATTAAACTCTTTACTCGTTAATTACTACAGAGATGGCAACGATACAATGGGCTGGCACAGTGACGACGAAATAGAGCTTGGTCATCAACCTACAATAATTTGCATATCGCTTGGGGCTGAGCGCGTTTTAAAACTTAAGCAAAAATCTACAAATAAAGTAACGGATTTAAAGTTGCAAAGTGGTAGCTGTTTAATAATGAGTGGCGACAGTCAGCGCGATTACCAACATGCAATACCAAAGCAAACTACATTAGCTCATCCGAGAATAAGTTTAACGTTTAGGTATATTAAGCAAGTTACGCAACGATAATTTTAGTTAGCCAACAGGCTTAGCTACTTGTTATGATAACTATATAAATTAGCTACAAAAATGGTTTTATGTCAATGCAGCAACAAATTCAAGAAAAAATCAGTAATGCTATAGCTTGTAAGCATTTAAATGTAATCAACGAAAGCCACATGCACAGCAAAGGCACTGAGTCACATTTTAAAGTAATTGTAGTAAGTGAAGAATTTGCAGGTAAACGCCTTTTACAACGTCATCGTGAAATCAATGAAATTTTAAAAGATGAGTTAGCAAATCATATTCATGCATTAGCAATCCATACTTATACACCTGATGAATTTACTGAGCAGGGCGGTGAAGCACCTGATTCACCAAATTGTTTAGGTGGATCTAAGTAAGTCTAAGCAGATAGTTAATTTATAAGAATTTGATCAGCTTTAGCATTCACTATTAACTGATCAGATCAGTGTTTTTAGTATTAGCCTTTAAACTAGCGCTAATTTTTATTGTAAAGATATAGGATCATCAATGGTCATTAAGCCTAAAATTCGTGGATTTATCTGTACCAACGCACACCCAGTGGGCTGTAGCGAGCATGTTCAAGAACAAATTAACTATGTAAAACAGCAAGGCGCATTAAAAAATGCACCAAAGAATGTATTAGTTATTGGCGCATCTACAGGCTACGGTCTTGCTTCGCGTATTACAGCCGCATTTGGTGGTGGAGCTAAAACGTTAGGTATTTTCTTTGAAAAAGAAGGCACTGAGCGTAAAACAGGTTCTGCTGGTTGGTATAATACCGCAGCATTTCAAGAAGCTGCTGATGAAGCGGGTCTTTGGTCTAAAAATATTAATGGCGATGCGTTTTCAAACGAAATAAAACAAAAAGCTATTGATACTATTAAAGCCGATTTAGGCAAAGTAGATTTAATTATATATAGCTTGGCATCACCGCGTCGTACCGATCCTAATACAGGTGAAGTTTTCTCTTCTACGTTAAAGCCAATTGGCAACGCCGTTACAACTAAAAACCTTAACACGTCAAAACGTGAAATTGATGAAATTACAGTTGAAGCAGCAAATCAAGACGATATCGATAACACTATTAAAGTTATGGGTGGCGAAGATTGGGAAATGTGGATTGACGCATTAAAAGAAGCGGATGTATTAGCTGATAACTTTAAAACCACTGCCTACACGTATATCGGCAAAGAGTTAACATGGCCAATATACGGACATGCAACTATCGGTAAAGCAAAAGAAGATTTAGACCGCGCAACTGCTGCAATTAAAGAATCTACAAAAGACTTAAATGGCGAAGCGTATGTGTCGTCACTTAACGCAGTAGTAACGCAAGCAAGCTCAGCTATCCCGATTATGCCTTTATATATCTCTGCATTATTTAAAGTAATGAAGGCTGATGGAACTTATGAAGGCACTATTGAGCAAATTCAGGCTCTATTTAGTGAAAACTTGTATGGTGATACGCCACGTTTTGATGACGGCGGTCATTTATTCCAAAACTATAAAGAGTTAGAAGACGACGTTCAAGCGCGTGTTCAAGCAGTTTGGGATAAAGTAGATACAAGCAGTATTGATGAGTTAACAGATTATGTTGGTTACCATAACGAATTTTTACGTTTGTTTGGTTTTGGCATCGATAGTGTAGATTATGACCAAGATGTAGATTCGGTTAAAGCAATTGCAAATATGATTGATTAATCTTTTCTAAAATATGTAATTAAAAAGTCGCCTAGTGCGACTTTTTTTGTTTTTTAGGTTTATTAATAAATTGTAATGAAAAACAGTAATCGTTGCCTAAGCTACCACTTTGGTCTAACTTAAATTTTATTAAATGCACTTAACAAATCCAAATAAGCATATCTCTCGTATAATTTTCATAAATACACTCGCATAGTCACCCACAATGGTGTTAAAATTGAGGCAATATGTGAAGAGTTTTTACTGCGTTGCTTGTTTGGTATTCATAGCGAGTTGTTCTTTTATACATTGAAATAACTTGGAATAGCTAAATGGCGACGTGGTTGGTACGATTTTTCAGTTTCTTTCCGTTAATGTAGTGCAAGTGCGTATGATCAACATAAAAAAAGGTCTGGATTTACCCATAGAGGGCGCACCTCAGCAAGTTATTCACGACGGTTCTCCCGTCAAACGTGTAGCTGTGCTAGGTGAAGAGTTTATTGGTATGCGTCCAACCATGCATATCCGTATGGATGACCAAGTTAAAAAAGGCCAGGTACTTTTTGAAGATAAAAAGAACCCAGGCGTCCTATTTACCGCACCAGCTTCTGGTGTTGTAAAAGAAATAAATCGTGGTGCTAAACGTGTGCTGCAATCTGTTGTTATTGAAGTAAACGGCAGTGAGCAAATCACCTTTGACTCTTTCTCTGAAACTGAGCTTACAAGCTTAGATCGTGAAAAAGCCAAAGAAGTACTTATACAATCTGGTCAATGGACAGCACTTCGTGCTCGCCCGTTTAGCAAAGTAGCGGCTGTGGATGCAAATCCTAGTTCTATTTTTGTGACCGCAACCGACACAAATCCTCTTGCTGCAGATCCTGCGGTAATTATTGCCGAAAATGCGCAAGCATTCGAAGCAGGTTTAGCTGTTGTTTCGCGTTTGACCGATGGTAAGGTATTTGTTTGTAAGCGAGCTGGCAGTAAAATTCCTAGTTCATCTATAGCTCAAGTAGAAGTACATGAGTTTAGTGGTGTACATCCGGCTGGTCTTGTAGGCACTCATATCCATAATCTTGACCCTGTATCTGTTAGCAAACAAGTTTGGCATATTGGTTACCAAGACGTTATTGCGTATGGTCACTTATTCCTCACTGGTGAGATTTACACGACTCGTGTTATTTCGCTTGCAGGTCCACGTGTTAAAAACCCTCGTTTAGTGAAAACACAATTAGGTGCTTCATTGGATGATTTAGTGGCTGGTGAATTAGAAGACGGTGATAACCGTGTTATTTCTGGTTCGGTATTATCAGGCTCTACTTCAAACGGTGTTCATGCATTCTTAGGTCGTTACCACGTTCAAGTTTCAGTATTACTTGAAGGTCGCGAAAAAGAATTGTTTGGCTGGATTGCACCAGGTAGTGATAAATTTTCTGTAACGCGTTCATTCCTTTCTCACCTTGCGCCAAGTCGTTTATTTAAAATGACAACGTCAACAGGTGGTTCAAAACGTGCCATGGTACCAATTGGTAGCTACGAGCGCGTAATGCCGTTAGATATTTTGCCGACACTATTATTACGTGACTTAATTTCACGCGATTTAGACAGTGCAATTTCATTAGGCGCGCTTGAACTTGATGAAGAAGATTTAGCGTTATGTACCTTCGTTTGTCCTGGCAAATACGAGTATGGTTCTATCCTGCGCGATTGCTTATCAACGATCGAGAAGGAAGGCTAGAGAGATGGGTTTAAAAAAATATCTTGAAGATATCGAGCCGAATTTTGAAGCCGGTGGTAAATATGAAAAGTTTTATGCACTGTATGAAGCAGCTGCAACTATTTTTTATACACCTGGCTACGTAAATAAAGGCGCGACACACGTACGCGATAACATCGACCTAAAACGCATGATGATTTTAGTGTGGATGGCGACGTTTCCAGCTATGTTTTTTGGTATGTTCAATATTGGTCATCAGGCCGCTGGTGCATTAGCACAAGGTTTTGAACTAGCTAATTCTTGGCAGGTTGGTTTGTTCCAGTTATTAGGTGGTGTTTTAACACCTGATGCAGGCTGGGGCGCTAAAATGTTTTATGGAGCGTGTTTCTTCCTACCAATTTACGCAGTAACGTTTGCTGTAGGTGGTTTTTGGGAAGTTATTTTTGCTTCAGTGCGTAAACATGAAATAAATGAAGGTTTCTTCGTTACTTCTGTATTATTCGCACTTATTTTGCCTGCAACAATTCCTTTATGGCAAGTTGCGCTTGGTATTACGTTTGGTGTCGTTATTGCTAAAGAAATCTTTGGTGGTACGGGACGTAACTTCTTAAACCCAGCTTTAGCGGGTCGTGCGTTTTTATTCTTCGCATACCCAGCTCAAATCTCGGGTGATACAGTATGGACAGCAGTAGATTCGTTCTCTGGTGCAACTATGCTAGGTCAAGCATTTGCTGGCACACTTGATTTTGCAAACATGGAATTATGGTGGAATGCGTTTTACGGTTTCATTCAAGGTTCTGTAGGTGAAACATCTACACTTGCATTATTAGTAGGTGGTTTATTCTTAATCTACGTTCGTATTGCTTCTTGGCGCATTGTACTAGGTGTATTCCTAGGTATGGTAGCAACTGCATTTTTATTAAATGCTGTAGGCTCAGAAACTAACCCTGTATTTGCAATGCCTTGGTATTGGCATTTAGTACTTGGTGGTTTTGCGTTTGGTATGTTCTTTATGGCTACTGACCCTGTATCGGCTGCATTTACTAACAAAGGTAAATTAGCATATGGTCTATTAATTGGCTTTATGGTGGTTATGATCCGTGTTGTGAACCCTGCTTTCCCAGAAGGCATGATGCTAGCAATCTTATTTGCTAACTTATTCGCACCATTATTCGATCACTTTGTTGTGCAAGCTAATATTAAGCGGAGGTTGGCACGTAATGTCTAGTAATAACGAATCAATCGGTAAAACGTTATCAGTTGTTGTAGCGCTATGTTTAGTGTGTGCAATCATTGTATCGTTTGCTTCTGTACAGCTTCGTCCTTTACAGCAAGCAAATAAAGAGAAAGATATTCAAAGTAATATCCTATCTGCAGCGGGTATCGAAAAAGTAGAAAATGTATCTGATACATTTAACGCTAAAATCGAAGCACGTGTTGTAAATATGACTACAGGTGAGTTTGTAGATACAGACCCAACAATCTTTGACTTTGAAAAAAGCAAATATGATGCAGCGCTAAGTGTTTCTCTTAAAGAGAAAGGCGTTAAAGATATTGCTGGTATTCAACGTGTGACTAAAGAGTCGCCGGTGTATATCTCTAAAAAAGAAGATGGCTCTATTGATGCAATCATTCTTCCTATCCAAGGCTATGGCTTATGGGGCTTAATGTACGGTTTTATCTCGCTTGAAAGCGATGGTGAAACAGTTAAGAGCATTATTTTTTACAAGCATAATGAAACTCCTGGTTTAGGTGGCGAAATCCAAAATCCACAGTGGACTGCAACATGGGAAGGTAAAGAACTTCCAATTCAAATTGTTAAAGGTACTGCGGGTAATGATGAGCATAAGATCGATGGTCTTTCAGGTGCTACATTAACGTCTAACGGTGTTGATCATGCAGTTGATTTTTGGACTGGCGAAAATGGCTTTGGCCCTTTCCTTGCGAAAGTACGTAAAGGAGCGTTGAAATAATGGCTGATACTAAAGAAATGAAGGCGGTCCTATTTGGTCCGGTTTTAGCTAACAACCCAATCGCATTACAAGTACTTGGTATTTGTTCTGCGCTAGCGGTAACGTCTAGCTTAAAAAATGCATTAATAATGTCAATTGCTTTGACATTGGTTACCGCGTTTTCTAGCTTCTTTATCTCGCTAATACGTAACCAGATCCCATCGTCAGTACGTATCATCGTACAAATGACGATTATTGCATCATTAGTAATTGTTGTTGACCAAGTACTACAAGCGTTTTCTTATGCTACGGCAAAAGAGCTTTCGGTATTCGTTGGTCTAATTATTACGAACTGTATTGTAATGGGTCGTGCTGAAGCATATGCGATGAAGTCGCCACCAATCATGTCATTCCTTGATGGTATTGGTAATGGTTTAGGCTACTCTGTTGTTTTACTTACTGTTGGTTTCATTCGTGAACTGTTCGGTAAAGGAACACTATTCGGTGTTGATATTATCCCATTAGTACAAGATGGTGGTTGGTATCAACCTATGGGTCTATTAATATTACCACCGAGTGCATTCTTCATCATTGGTTTATTCATATGGGTACTTCGTACTTATAAGAAAGACCAAGTAGAAGCTAAAGCGTAAGGGGCACACAGTGGAACATTATATTAGTTTATTTGTAAAAGCCGTTTTTATTGAAAACTTAGCGTTATCATTCTTCTTAGGCATGTGTACTTTTTTAGCAGTATCTAAAAAAGTTACTACATCAATAGGCCTAGGTGTAGCGGTTATTGTTGTTTTAGGTATTTCTGTACCTGTAAATAACTTGGTTTACCATGCTGTGTTAGCACCAGGTTCGCTTACGTGGCTTGGTTACCCTGATGCAGATCTTAGCTTTTTACGTTTCTTAACTTTCATTGGTGTTATTGCAGCACTAGTGCAAATTCTTGAAATGGTATTAGATAAGTTTTTCCCAGTACTTTACAACGCGTTAGGTATCTTCCTTCCATTGATCACAGTTAACTGTGCAATCTTTGGTGCGGTATCTTTCATGGTTGAGCGTAACTATGACTTCGGCGAGTCTGTTGTTTATGGTATTGGCGCTGGTGTTGGTTGGGCGCTTGCAATTACATTACTTGCAGGTATCCGTGAGAAACTGAAATACTCAGACGTGCCAGATGGCTTACGTGGTTTAGGTATTACCTTCATCACTGTTGGTTTAATGGGACTTGGCTTTATGTCATTCTCTGGTATTTCACTGTAAAGGGTAGCGAGGATAAATCATGGATTATCAGATTTTCTTAGGCGTTGGTGTTTTTATCGCTATCGTTGTACTACTAGTTTTAGTGATCATTGGTGCTAAATCTCAGTTAGTTGCAAGCGGTGACATCATCATCGGTATTAATGGCGATAAAGACAAAGCCATTACTACATCAGCAGGTAATAAACTTTTAAGTGCATTATCTGAGTCAGGTATATTTGTATCATCAGCTTGTGGTGGCGGTGGCTCTTGTGGTCAGTGTCGTGTACACATTAAAGAAGGTGGTGGCGATATTCTGCCAACTGAACTTGATCACATTTCTAAAGGTGAAGCCCGCGAAGGCTGTCGTTTAGCGTGTCAGGTAAATGTTAAAAATGACATGGAAATTGAACTTGAAGAGTCAATTTTCGGTGTTAAAAAGTGGGATTGTGAAGTTATCTCTAACGATAACAAAGCAACGTTCATCAAAGAGCTTAAACTGCAAATCCCTGGTGATGAGTCAGTGCCTTTCCGTGCGGGTGGTTACATCCAAATCGAAGCGCCACCTCACCATGTTAAATATGCAGATTTTGATGTTCCTGAAGAATATCGTGGCGACTGGAACCATTTTGGTTTCTTCGATCTGGAGTCAAAAGTAGACGAAGAAACAATTCGTGCTTACTCAATGGCTAACTACCCAGAAGAAGAAGGCATCATTATGCTTAACGTGCGTATTGCTGCTCCGCCTCCAAGAAACCTAAGCTTACCTTGTGGTAAAATGTCTTCGTACATTTGGTCACTTACAAAAGGCGATAAGGTAACTATTTCTGGTCCATTTGGTGAGTTCTTCGCTAAAGACACAGATGCAGAAATGGTATTTGTTGGTGGTGGTGCTGGTATGGCGCCAATGCGTTCACATATCTTTGATCAACTTAAGCGTTTGAACTCTAAACGTAAGATGAGCTTTTGGTATGGCGCACGTTCTGAACGTGAAATGTTTTACGTAGAAGATTTTGATGGCTTAGCAGCTGAAAATCCTAACTTTGTATGGCATACAGCACTTTCAGATCCACAACCAGAAGATAACTGGGAAGGCTATACAGGCTTTATCCATAACGTGTTATTTGAGAACTATCTTAAAGACCACGAAGCGCCAGAAGATTGTGAGTACTACATGTGTGGTCCTCCAATGATGAACGCGGCAGTTATCACAATGCTTAAAGACTTAGGTGTTGAAGACGAAAATATCTTATTAGATGATTTCGGTGGCTAACACTGATACCAAAACAACTTAGTTTTGGTTAAAATACCAGCCTCGTAGCACTTTGTGTTACGAGGCTTTTTTTATTCTTTAATTTATTCAATCTATTAAGTAGAGCGGTTATGAATCGAGTAAGTACTCCCCAAGGCATAATTGCCTTATTATTAATTACACTGACTTTATTATTATCAGGGTGTGGTGAAAAGCCAGAGCCAGAAGAGATTTTTCTGGAGGGTAAAACCATGGGTACCACCTATCATATTAAATATTATGATGAGAAAGCGCAGTTAAGCTCACAAAAGCTACAGTCGCAAATAGATGCTGTTTTGGTTAACGTAAACCAGTCGATGTCTACTTACATTGAAAACTCTGAAATAAATACATTTAATCGTTTGCCAGCAAATAATATTATGCCAATAAGTGAGGATTTTAGAGCCGTTGTATCTGAGTCGATTCGTTTAGGTAAGTCTACAAAAACGCTTGATGTAACCATGGGACCACTTATTGATTTGTGGGGGTTTGGTCCAGATAAAAAACCAACTAACCGCCCTAGTGATGAAGAGCTTGCAAGCATGGTTGAAAAAATAGGTATTGATAAGCTTATTTTAACCGAACAGGGTTTAGCTAAAACAATAGATGGCTTAGAATTATCGTTTTCGGCTACAGCTAAAGGTTATGGAATAGATAAAGTGGCACAGTTGTTAGAAAGCCATAACATAACTAATTACATGGTTGAGATTGGTGGTGAACTGCGTATAGCGGGTGAGAAGCCAAATAGCCAAGACTGGAAAATTGCAATAGAGCAGCCAGATGCACAACCAGGAGAGCGTAAAGTACACCGTGTTTTATCGCCAGGTACAAATGGTATTGCTACATCGGGTGATTACCGTATTTTTTATAAAATGGATGGTGAGATTTATACGCATTTAATTGACCCAGTTACGGGTATGCCTATTAAGCACGACTTAGTATCAGTAACAGTGCTTCATCCAAGCGCAATGACTGCTGATGGGCTAGCTACTGCACTTACTGTGATGGGGATGGAAAAAGCCCAAGCATATGCGCAACAGCACGATTTGCCAGTGTATTTAATAGGTAAATCCAAAGATGGTTTAGTTACTTACTCAAGCCCTGCATTTAAGCCCTATTTATAGGATTGGGTAAAGCTTGTTTATTTTCGTATTACTAGGGTATATAATAGCAGTCGCTCAAAAATGTTTTGAGCTTAATTTATTGCTGATCAATAGGGGCTAAGCAATGTCACTTTTTCTTCTTACTTTTGGCTTACTAATTTTGATAGTTTCGGCTATGGCCGTTGGTATGATCGTGCAAAAAAAATCTATGGCGAGTAGCTGTGGTGGTTTGGGTTCGGTTGGTATTGATAAAGCCTGTGATTGCGATGATCCATGTGATAAACGCAAAAACCGTTTAGCTAAAGAGCAAGCCTGGAAAGAAAACCAAATTATTTAAGCCTGCCTTAAATAATACTAATTACATTGAAAGGAAGAACACTCTATTGAGTTCAATAATAACTTACTAGTGCAATGTAATTAGTGTGAAAAGCGCTTTATAGCGCTTTTTTTGTGTCTATAAAATTACTAACTTGAACTTATTGCTGATAAATTTAATTTTGGCAGTTATTTTTGATACGTAGTCGTCTTTCTGTATTAGAATGAATCCGCATTACAATCAATGTGTTGGTGAGTTTCTCAACCAAACTTTATGTTATTTAGCACCTCCCAAAAGTAATCCAATCTTAATGTATTAGACAAAAGTCTATAGTTTAGTTTTTTTCACCTATTAGGTTTATTTTTCTCGTTTGTCAAATTTGAGCTAACACTCTAAAGTTTAACCATAGACAAAGAGCAAAGCTCTAGTCATAAGCTTGAGGCAATTAGCTTCGCTTAAAAGAATCTTTATATTGTGTGTGAAGATGTTGTCAGTGTGAAAGGCAACTCAAGTTCGGTGGTGACTGAGTTTGAGTTGTTTTTATTTCCTTTCAATGCCACGTAATGTAAACCAAGAATCTTTATATTGTGTGTGAAGATGTTGTCAGTGTGAAAGGCAACTCAAGTTCGGTGGTGACTTAGCTTGGGTTGTTTTTATTTTTGACTCCACACGGTGTAAAAAATAAATCTTTATATTGTGTGTGAAGATGTTGTCAGTGTGAAAAGCGGCTCAATTTCGGTGGTGACTGAATTTGGGCTGTTTTTGTATGTGCCTTAGTATTTCCTCAGTTTATTATTTTTTATCTAATTTCATTTCACTCAATTATTTTGTGTTTAATTTAAAATCATTTTTGTTTTAATCCTATGTTTTTTAAGGTGTTATTTTTTATTAACAAAATGACCGCAAAAGCTTAACGCAATTTTATTGATTTTATGTTGAACAGAAAACTCTCTTTGTTATACTCACGTTCGAACTTTCAGTAAGTTTTGAAAGTTTGATTGATACGGATCAATTTTCACAAGGTGAATTTGTGCTAACCGGATTTGATCGTATTCAGCACCTGATTTTTGGGCTTACAGCAGCAATGTTTTTTAAATTTTTCCATTGCTATGTATTAATTTTAATTTTGTTATTAGTCATTTTAGTAGGTTAATGTCTTTGAACACACTTTCTTTACATCATGCAAATGCTGCTCTCGCCCCAAGCGAGCAGGTTACGTGTGAGCGCTTGAATAAAGCGAGTAAAGGCGTGTGTGTCGCTATAACATTGTTAGTGTTTAATACTGTCATGCTGCTAAGTGGTGCACTAGAGGATGCCTTCAAGCTTGAAGCTTTACTAAGTGATGGGTTTATTGTAGAGCCACTGTTACTTACTATTGCTGAATTTTTAGCTCATCCAATCATATCAAGTCAGTTACTTATTGGCCTTTGTTGGTTATTGTTCCATATTTTTCCAGCGCGTCGTGCTGGAATTATCCTCCGTAAAGCAGCCTTTGCTTTTAGCGAGGCTAAAGTTCTTCAGCCAGTGCAAGTTGCACATGGTTGTCGTGCTCCACCTAGCTTTACAGGTTGTCTGTAGGGTTACACCTTGTTGCTGGTTTTAATTATTTGTTCTTGCTGTAAATAATTAAAGTTAGCTAAAACAAAGTAACTCGTGTTTTTTTTAACACGTTCAGCCAACCACAACTCACCCAAGTTAATTTTTATTGCGTTATATAAATGCGTTTAAAAAAACTGGGTTTGTTTGCTAGGGGTTTTTACACCTATCATCTAAAGCTTGTTTCATCTTCATTTTATAATTCAGTTCTAATTAACTTGGGTTTTATCGAAAAATCGTTGCTTGGTTTTTTAAAGCAACAAACTCAAACCCTCTAGGTTGTAGGATAGTCCCTTGTTAATTCGTAACCTTTGTAATATTGCTTTAGCTAGTACAGTGCTGGCGCTGTCAGGCTGTAAAGGCGGGATACTTGATCCAAAAGGGCAGATAGGCATTGATGAGAAAAATTTAATCATCATCGCGACCGTGCTTATGTTGCTTGTAGTGATCCCCGTTATTGTGATGACTTTATATTTCGCATGGAAATATAGAGACACACAAACTCATGAAATTTACGCTCCCAAATGGGCTCATTCAAATAAAATTGAAGCTGCTGTTTGGGCTGTTCCTATCGTTATTGTGATTATTTTAGGTGTTATTACCTGGGAGTCTACTCAAGCATTAGACCCATACAAGCCAATTGAAGGTAAAGGTAAACATCTTACTGTTGAAGTGGTGTCATTAAACTGGAAGTGGCTATTTATTTATCCTGAGCAAGGTATTGCTACGGTTAATGAATTAGTGTTTCCGGCAAATGTGCCTGTTGAATACAAAATCACTTCAGAGAGCACAATGAACTCGTTTTTCATTCCGCAATTGGGTAGTCAAATATACTCAATGGCCGGTATGGAAACCAAGCTTCACTTAATTGCTAATGAGCCAGGTACATTTAAAGGCTTTTCGGCAAATTACAGTGGTGCAGGCTTTACTGGTATGAAGTTCAACGCAATTGCCACACCTACTCAAGCTGGTTTTGATAAGTGGGTGAGTGATGTGAAAGCGAATTCAAGCGCTAATAATCTTACTCATGCAAATTATGTTGAGCTTGCAAAAGCGAGCGAAAATAATCCTGTAGCTTATTACGGTAAAGTTGAAGACGGCTTATTTCATACAATTGTTATGAAATACATGCAGGCGCATGGCGATATGAATAAAAAGCACAATGCGATGGGCGAACATGGCGAGATGGGTAAACAACATCACGCTATGGACAAGCATTCAGCGAAATCATCACACAGCCAAGGCGAGGAATAATCATGTCGTTTTTAGGCAAACTATCTTTAGATGCAATTCCGTTTCATGAACCAATTCTTGTGGTCACGATGTCGGTTATTGCAATAGCTGGGCTTATTATTGCCGGGCTTATTACAAAGTACAAAAAATGGGGCGTGCTTTGGCGCGACTGGATCACGTCTGTTGATCATAAACGCTTAGGCGTGATGTATATCTTTCTTGCATTAATAATGCTATTTCGTGGTTTTTCTGATGCCATAATGATGCGTACTCAGTTAGCACTTGCTACCAGCGGGGCGCCCGGTTATTTGCCACCAGAGCACTACGACCAAATATTTACTGCCCATGGCGTAATTATGATCATATTTATGGCAATGCCATTTATGATTGGTTTAATGAACATTATATTACCACTACAAATTGGTGCTCGCGATGTTGCATTCCCATTTTTAAATAACTTAAGTTTTTGGTTTACTGCCAGTGGCGCTATTTTAATTAATATCTCACTTGTTTTTGGTGAGTTTGCTAAAACAGGTTGGGTGGCATATCCGCCGCTTTCGGAGCTGACCTTTAGCCCTGGGGTGGGGGTAGATTATTATATATGGGCCTTACAAATATCCGGGCTCGGTACTCTTTTAACAGCTGTAAACTTTTTAGCGACTGTATTTAAAATGCGTGCACCAGGTATGACCCTAATGAAAATGCCTATTTTCACATGGACATGTACTTGGGCAAACATCTTAATTGCAGCATCATTCCCAATTTTAACTGCTGTGTTAACTATGCTAACACTGGATCGTTATCTCGATTTCCACTTCTTTACCAATGAATTGGGCGGTAACGCCATGATGTACATCAACCTGTTTTGGGCGTGGGGTCATCCTGAGGTATATATTTTAGTATTACCAGCATTTGGTGTTTTCTCTGAAATTATTTCGACCTTTGCTGGTAAGCGTTTATTTGGTTATAAATCGATGGTTTACGCCAGCGGTGCAATCTCTATTTTAGGGTTTGTTGTTTGGTTACATCACTTCTTTACTATGGGGTCCAGTGCAAACGTTAACGCGTTCTTTGGAGTAATGACCATGGTTATAGCGGTACCAACCGGCGTTAAGCTATTTAACTGGTTGTTTACTATTTATCGCGGACGTTTGCGTATCAGTGTTCCTGTACTTTGGACGCTTGGCTTTATGGTTACCTTTACTGTAGGCGGCATGACCGGTGTATTACTTGCCATTCCTGGTGCGGACTATGTATTACACAACAGCTTATTCTTAATAGCGCATTTTCATAACACTATTATTGGTGGTGCTGTATTTGGTTACCTTGCTGGTTTTGCATTTTGGTTCCCTAAAGCAATGGGCTTTAAACTGAATGAAAAATGGGGTAAAGCATCATTTTGGTGTTGGATTATTGGTTTCTTCGTCGCATTTATGCCGCTGTACGTACTTGGTTTCTTAGGTATGACACGTCGTTTAAACCACACTAATAATCCAGATTGGAACATATGGTTATACATTGCTGCAGGCGGTGCTGTGATTATTATGTTCGGTATTATTAGCCAAGTTATTCAACTATATGTGAGCTTTAGAGACCGCGAAGCGCTTGACGATACAACAGGCGATCCGTGGAACGGTCATACACTTGAGTGGGCAACAAGTTCACCTCCACAAGTGTATAACTTTGCAACTATTCCACACGTTGATGATATTGATGCATGGACCGACATGAAAGAAAAAGGTCAAGCATATTTAGATAAAGCTAATTACAGCCCTATTCATATGCCTAAAAATACATCTGCTGGTGTGCTAATGGCGGCAAGTTTAACTGTATTTTGTTTTTCAATGATTTGGCATATTTGGTGGTTAGCTGTTGTTGGATTAGTAGGTGGAATTGCCATCTTTATCAAACGTTGTTACACAAACGATGTTGATTACTATATTCAACCAGATGAAATAGCACGAACAGAGCAGGCTTATAATTTAAGTGGCGCTGGTCAAAAAAGTACTATTGCTAACGAGAATAAGGAGCTAAACGCGTGAGTACACTATCTGCAAATGTAGGGTCTGCAAATTTAGACTCAGTATCTCATGATGCTCACGAGCATGAGCATGAGCATGAGCATCATGATACGTCTGGCGATACCGTATTTGGCTTTTGGTTATATTTAATGACCGATTGCCTATTATTTGCTTCGTTTTTTGCCACTTACGCCGTGTTATTTATGAACACGGCAGGTGGTGTATCAGGTAAAGATATTTTCGAACTCGATTTTGTAGCAGTAGAAACTGCTGCACTACTTATTAGTAGTATTACTTTTGGCTTTGCCATGCTTGCCGCTCAAGGGCAAAAAAAGGCACTTACCTTAACATGGTTATTTGTTACGTTTTGTTTAGGTGCTGTGTTTATTAGTATGGAAATATACGAATTTCATCACCTAATAGTGAACGGGCATGGTCCGCAACATAGTGCTTTTTTAACATCGTTTTTCTCATTAGTTGGCTTGCACGGTTTGCACGTAACCGCAGGTTTAATATGGATGACAATAATGATGATTGAAGTTGCTAAGCGCGGTCTTGGCAAGCCAACTATTACGCGTTTAAGTTGCTTGAGCCTATTTTGGCACTTTTTAGATGTTGTTTGGATTTGTGTATTTACCGTTGTTTATTTAATGGGAGCAATGTAATGAGCCACAGCGAATCGCATTCATTAAAGCAAAGTGATCATCACGATGAGTCTCACGGCAGTGTTAAAAGTTACCTAATTGGCTTTGTGCTATCAGTTATTTTAACAACTATTCCATTTTATATGGTTATGAGTGGTGACTTTTCAAAAGTAACAACGCTTTGGAGCATTGTTACTTTAGCTATCGTACAAATTTGGGTGCATTTAAAATACTTTTTACACCTTAACTTTACGACTGCAAATGGTCGAGCAAGTACTTTCTCATTCCTATTCAGTGCCCTGATTATCGTAATGGTTGTTGGGTTATCTGTTTGGATCATTTATGAATCTAACGCAATGATGATGTACTAGGAGTTGAAGATGTTTCGTCGTTATTTATCAGTGACAAAGCCAGGTATTATTATGGGGAATTTAATCAGCGTAGCGGGTGGGTTTTTACTTGCCTCGCGAGGTGACATAGATCCATGGTTAATGGTTGCCACGTTAATTGGCTTATCGCTCGTAGTTGCATCGGGTTGTGCTATCAATAATGTAATTGATAGAGATATAGATGTAGCAATGGCACGTACTCGTACACGTGTAACTGTAACTGGCGAAATGTCTGCTAAGGCTGCACTTAGCCACGGTGTTTTATTGGGTATTGTAGGTTTTGGGTTATTAATTGCTTTTACTACTCAAGCCGCCGTGTTTTTTGCAGCCTTTGGTTATGTTATTTATGTAGGGGTTTATAGCCTCTACATGAAACGTAACTCAGTATATGGCACTTTTGTAGGCAGCCTTTCTGGCGCTGTACCACCAGTAGTTGGTTACTGCGCCGTGACAGGGCAGTTCGATATGGGCGCATTAATACTGCTAGTTATGTTTAGCTTGTGGCAAATGCCGCACTCTTACGCTATCGCTATTTTTCGCTTTAAAGATTACCAAGCTGCAGGTATTCCTGTATTACCCGTAGCGCAAGGTATTGATAAAGCAAAGCGCCATATCGTGCTTTATATTGCCGTATACGCATTAGTGGTGATGTTACTGCCAATTACGGGCTACACAGGAGCTGCTTTTATGGCTGTTGCTTGTATTACCAGCTTTTGGTGGTTGCTAATGGCGCTACGTGGTTATCGTCGTAATATTGATATGAGTAGCTGGGCACGTAAAGTGTTCGCATTTTCAATTATTAATATTACAGCGTTAAGCATTGCTATGGCTGTTGACTATCATAGCGTTGCTCCACAGCTATTAACGCTGACCTAATTTAAAATTTTTGACTATTCCAAAGTTAACCCAAAGGCTCGAAAGAGCCTTTTTTTATGCCTAAAATAGCTGTGCAATAGAGCGCTTATTGGCAAGTTCTAGGCTTTGTTTTATACGTGCTCTTACCTCAGGTGATTTATTTTGGCTTAGCTTAAAGTTTCCATTCCAATGAGTGGGAGTAAATTCTATAAAGCTTAAATGTTGATACATTGCTTGGCGATTGCTTTTGGGCACGTCAGTAATGCTCCACATTGGCGTAAAGCCTTGCTCAAAATGGCTCGTTAATTGCCGCATTATTTTGTCTTTCTCATTATCGCTTTCAATAACATTCACATTTGCAGTTACTTGTACTGATGAATAAAGCCAGCTCGGCAGTGTTTTATTATTACTATACGAGGGAGATAGATAACAGTTATCGCCACTAAATAGTAATTTTACTGACTGTTTATCACATTGCGCTAGCGGGTTATGTTTTGCTACGTGAGCAATAAATACATTACGTGAGTGCTCATATAAGACAGGTACTTGGCATATATTATTTAAGTCACTTTGCGAGCAGGGCATTAAAATACTCGCTAGAGGGAATTGCTCAACTAATGCCTGCAAACGTTCAATATTATGTTCTTGAAAATGTGTAGGTGGGTACATTAAAGCTTCTCCTCTAACTGCAACTTAATACTCTGCCAATGCTCGTCAATAATGCTAAATTTTGCAGTGCTTCTGTAACTTCCATCACTTAGCAATCTATCTTTATGGGCTATACCTTCAAATCGGGCGCCTAGTCGAGTAATTGCATTTCGAGATTTTTGATTTTGTGCGTGAGTATTAAATGTTATTCGCACTAAATTCAACGCGTCAAAAGCATAGCTAAGCAGTAAATATTTAGTGTGAGTATTAATATAAGTTTGCTGCCAGTGATGGCTTATAAATGTATGACCAATTTCAGCATTTAAGTTATGTGTATCTAATCTAAATAGTCGTGTAGTGCCTACAACCTCTTTGCTGGCTATGTCTATTATGGCAAATACAATTTGTTCTTTTTTATTAAATTGTGCACTTGTAGTAAACCATTTCTTTAACTGTTCGGGTGTTTTTGTATAGTTGCTTAATACCCATTCCCATATTTTTGGATGTTGCCCAGCTTTATATAAGCCGTTTAAATGCTCATAATTTAATGGCTCTAAAATGACCTTATTTGTTTTATGTATCTGTTGAGTAAACATGTTGCCTCTAAGCTTTGCTATTTACGAACAACAAATGTACGCTTATTTGGTTTAGTAAAAACAACCAGAATTGGCTTTTTAGCTATACCAGTTATAAAGGAATAACATGCAACCGCTTAATATTGAATTTAATAACTCAAACAAAGCTAAGTACTTACAAGTTGCAGATGCTTTGCGCGGTTCTATCGTAAAGGGAGATATTGCACCTGGTACAAAACTAAGTTCTGCTCGAGTTATGGCGCAAACGTATAAGTTAAACCGTCATACAATAATGAACGCATTGCAGTTATTAGTAGCCGAAGGATGGCTAGAGTCCCATGAACGCTCTGGGTATAGCGTCACTCAAACACTGCCAATTCAAAGCAGTGTTAACTGTGAGCACACGCCAGTTTTAACACCAAAACCTTATAAATTTGCTACAGAGTTAGCCGTGCCTGTTCCAGCAATGAATTTAAAAGACTACGTATATAATTTCGCAGGCGGGCTTCCTGATTTAAATAGCTTTCCCTATAAAGAATTTAAACGCTCTATGAGCCATGTATTTAATCATTTAGATACCAGTAAACTTCATTATGGTGATATAGGTGGAGTGAGTGAGCTAAAAGCTCAGATAAGTGATTACTTACATAAAACTAGAAATTTAAAAGCATCAGACTTACTTGTATGTAATGGCTCACAAGAAGCTTTATTTTTAATTTCAAAGGCATTTATAAGTAAAGATGACTTCGTAGCCGTTGAAACTTTAGGTTACCCGCCAGCACGCAAAGCCTTTGCTGCTTGTGGCGCGCAATTAATAGATATAAAACAAGATGAATGTGGTTTATGTGTTGATGATTTAAAAGCGCAACTTAAACGATATCCAATAAAAATGCTCTACTTAACCCCGCTGCATCAATACCCAACTACCGTTACGCTTTCGCCTACAAGGCGCATGCAAATTTATCAATTATGTTATGAGTATGGCGTAATGATTGTAGAGGATGATTACGATCACGAGTTTCATTATCGCTGTCAGCCATTACAGCCTATGGCTGGGGACGATCCCGCTGGGATTATTATTTACTTATCTACATTTTCTAAAATCATGTTCTCAGGCGCTAGAATTGGCTATATTTGTGCAGCTCCTGAAGTATTAGCACAGTTAACCGCATGGAAGCAGTTAATGAATCATAAAAATGATGTGGTTATGCAGCTAGCCGTTGCGCACTTTATGCAAGAAGGTGGATTTGAGCGCCACTTAAAACGCATGACTAAACACTATAAACAACGTTATGAAGCAATGGACAACACGTTGGCGCTGCTGCAATCACAGGGTTTACCAATAGAGTATAAAAAGCCAGATGGCGGCATGGCAATGTGGGTTAACTTAAATAAAAATACGAGCAATATAAAACAAGCAATGCAAAGTAAAAGCCTATATTTACAAGCAGAATCTGAGTTTTACTTTGCTGATTCAGTGAGAAGTTTAATGCCTAAGCAATATAGTTATGTTCGCTTAGGCTTTGCAGGACAATCAGTTGAGGCAATGAAGCAAGGGCTCAAACTAATCACTGAATATAAGTAACTAGATACCATTAACTATTTCTTAAAATCATCAGCATTGTAATAAAGTGGTTTAAGCGTGCCGCAATTAATAAATTTATAGGTAAGCTCATTTTCAGCTGGGACACGTTTTGAGGTACGAAGTTTTTGCATACACGCATTAACTAAATCGACAAAAATAAGATGGTTATAGCTCGGCGCTTTTTGAATTTTATGAATATAAATACGCTCAGTGCCGCTTAGTGTAATCATGTCGTAGTCTTGCCATTGCGATGATTCACTTAAATCTTTTAGTTCTCTGGCATACAGCTGCTTACTCAAGACCAACTCTTTTTTTGAATAAATTAAACTACCACCTTGTTGATAATCACCCTCGTAAATATCGGCAATAATCGTAATTTCTTCACCACGCATTAAATGCTGAATATTAAACGCTTGTGGCTTTACGGTGATTAACTCGGCATTTCTAACAAAGCCTAAAAATGGAACATCGGGGTTTCCTATTTTATAAACAACTTGCACATCATTGGGTAAATTATAGGTGGGTAAATTCATTGCAATAATAGACGAGCCTTGATTAACCAAAGCCATAGGGTGCTCAGCATTGTAAGCGGGGTCTACCGGTGGAAGTTCTGCTTTTTCTTCTTCAGCTGCGGCAAAGCCACTTAAAGTGATTAGTAATAAAGTAAGTAGTAAGCGCATTATAATCTCAATTAATTTATGAGCTTAAATTGTAGTATAAAAATATATATTACATTGAGTTAATTACACTTAATACTTAACTGCAAAGGATTGTATAAAAGGCTCAAATGAGCCTTTTATACAATTTCAAGGTAATTTCAAGGTAATTTCAAGATGGTTTCAAGGTAATCTCAAAGCGACATTAAAATAATGGCGACTAAATAAGCACTACTTAATTGCTTTTTTTACTTCTCGCCAATCTATTATTTTAAAGTTTTGAGGCTGCTGTGGCATACGGTTATAACCATCTTGTACAACTAAAATACCTTCAGGATAACCCGGAAGAGACTTAGATGTTACTGTTAACCCGTCGGTTTCTGATGTGCCATCAATACCATTAACCAAATCACTTATTACACTAAACTTACCTGCAAACTCTAAGCTAGGTGTTTTAATGCCCGCAGTACCATTCTTTATTTTATACAGTACGTAGCTGTTATCACCTTGGCTCGAAACAACTAAATAACGTGTTTTGTCGCTGTGGTAAATTTCCATACCTTCAACATCATCAACAAGTTGCTCATTTATGCCTTGTAGCATAACCGGTGTACTTCCTGCCGTTGGCTCTGCACCTATAAACCAAATACCGGCATCTTCTTCGCCTACAAATAATTGTCCTAGTGCATCATCTGCACTACAGCCTTCTGGTTGGCTTGGTAGGTTAAACTCGCGAACAAGCTTGCCTGTTATTTTTTCGTTATTCTCAATGATTTTATATTGCTGATACAGCCCCGATTTATCATTTACAAATACATAGTTCCCCGTATTTGACGAGTACATACATAAGCCATAAATTTCATCAAGATTGGTAGGAATATCAGTAATGTACTTCACATTATTATTAGCTTGTACTGTAAATACACTAATACCATTAAGTGTTCGGTTACTGGCGGTTATTAATGTATTGGTACTGTTTTTAATGGTGCTATTTTGTCGCAGGTCCACGTTATTTAAACGACCAACTTCAAGTGACTGTTCAAGCTTGCCATTTAGGCTATATACCATTAGTCCACGGCGTTTATCAGTGCCTAAAATTAAGCTGTTTGCTGCATTTTTAGGGTTAACCCAAATTGCCGGATCGTCTGCTGCATCACCAAATGCTTGAACGGGGGCTGTTTGTGCACTTGCCTTTATTTGAGTGATTGATTGAGTGTTGGTTTTTAATGGTTTTTTGATAGGTGTTACAGGCAATGTACTTTTAATATAAGCGCCTGTTTCGTCGTTATACAGCACTGCCGTTGCCGCGTTGTTACTTGTGTAATTTACCGCTACCGATTCCAAGCTCAAGTCACCATTTAACATCCAGTTATTAAACGCTTTGCCAATTGGATCATAAGCATACACAGTATTGTTTTTGGTACTAGTAAACCAAATCATACCATCTTGCGAAGCCGAAATAGCTCCTAGTTCACTGTGTAACTTTCCAAAGGGTGCGACTAAAGCAATCGGTTTTTTATCTGCTTGCGATTCCGCGTTCGCGTTTATTGCCCAAATGCCTACTTCGCTTTCACTTACATATAAGGTATTTGTTGTTGTACTTACAGCACAACCCGACGCCTCACTAACGCCAGAAAATTCACGTAAATTTACGTTAACCGCTTTATTATTCGCTGTATCAAAAACAATAGTTTCAGTAATTAGCCCGCGTACATCAGGTACAAATGCTGATATTGATTCACTCGCTTTATTAGCAAATAAACACACTGTATCGGGTTGTGCTTGTGGTGGATTAATACGTGTTAGTTCAGTTGTATTCCAGGCACTTTGAGTGTGTTCAAGATTAAATATAACAACGTTATCTTGATTGTTATCAATAGTTGCAACCAAAAATGAGTGTGCTGTTAGCTTAGTGACAGCAAGCGCTTCAAAGTTACCTTTTTTTATAATGCTGCTTTGTTGCGTTTCACTTTCAACTAACACTAAGCCTTTGCTTTCGCTTGCTAGCAACCAATTGTTATTATTTAACCATGCCGCTTGTGAGCCTTGCATGTTATCTGTTGGACCAAATTCAGTACTATTAATGACTACTTTATCGGGTGTGTTTTTTACTGCCGTATTTGTAGTCACGTTACTATTGCTACACGCACTTAATGTACTGAGCACTAAGCTACTTACAATTAAGCTAATAGATGTTTTTAATTTAAAGTTCATGTTGTAACCTTTTATTGGTCAAAGCGCTTTTGAGTGCTGTAACGCACTTCGCCTTTATAGTTAATAGCCGTTGCTTTTAGTGCTTCATTGTTAATCGAAAAGCTTAAAAGTCCTGGTGTAGCTTCTGCAAAACGCGTAAATTCACGTTGTTTTACGTAACGCGCTTCGCTACCGCCACCAGATACAAAGTGGTCGAGTTTACTGCCATCTATTTGGTTATGTTGCAGGTCATGTTCGTGTCCTGCTATGTATGCTTGCACACCATTTTGCTCAAATATGGGCTCGAGTAAATTACGTAAACCTTCAGTAAGTCCGTAACGTTTTCCACTGCTATAAAGTGGGTGATGACCAACCACTATTTTCCATCGTGCTTGGCTATTTTCGAGCTGGCTATTTAACCATGTTAATTGCGCTTGGCTGTTTTGCCCTTGAGTTGCTTTGTATTTTTCGCGTGTTTTGTATTCAGGATTTAAAGTATTAGTGTCTAAAAACACCATTAATATCTGCTCGCCACCTTTTAAAGTAAAGGTTTTGCTGTAATAGCGTGCAGGTAAATTCCAGCGCTGACTTTTTTTACTGTAATCAAGTTGTGCTTGCGCATTACCTAAATAATCATGATTACCCAGTACTACATACCAAGGCTCAAATGTATGTGGACCATGGTAAATATCTTCATAGGCACTTTGCCAAAGCGGGTCGTTAACACTTGCCACGCCATTGGGATAAAAGTTATCGCCAGTTGAAATAGTAAAATCACCATCCGTTTGAAACATCGCTATTTCTAACTGGTGTGCTACGTCTTTTTGATAAAAGTGCCCGTTATGACCCCAATCACCAATAACCGTAAAATTTAAGCTCTTAGGCAGGACCGTCAAGTTGGCAATTTTTTGTTGCTCGTATAATACATCGGTGTACGTTACGTTTGCCAATACGCTTTGTATACTGCATAAGCCAAGTGTTATTAGCAGTAATGTTTTTTTTATCATTATTGTTCTCCCATGTTTGGTAGCGCTAAATAAAGTGATTAGCACTACCTCATAAACTTATTTAAAACGCGTAACGCAGCATAAGTTGATAAACTGGTCCCGCTTCTTCAGACTCAATTTCGTACTCATCAAAGCTTCTACTAAACTGATCTTCAACGGTATCAAATTTATTGAAGGTTTCGTCTTTACTTGCATCAAGTAGGTTTGAACCCACCAAGCGTAGCGTTACATCTTCCCAACGTTTTTCTAAAAACACTTCAAAGTCGGCACTGTAAGACGTAGTGATTTCTTCACCTACAATACGTCCATAGGCATCACCTTGCTTGCGGTAAGTTACGCCAAATGCAGCTTTGAGTTCGGGTAAGTCTTGAATAAACCCAACGTTATAAACGTAGTCTGATTGGTCGTTAAATTTGCGAGTTCCAAAAAAATCGGTTACTTCACTATCAAGCCATGAGTAGTTTAAAAATACACCCGTATTAGGCATGCTAAATGCGCCAAGTGGAGTAGATAAATCAAGCTCAACGCCTTTAACATTACCATCGCCTGTGTTGCGTGGTTGCAGTACAAATGTACCTTCGCCCTCAGAGCCTTCTTGTCCTGTATTTGCTATTTCTATTAGGTCATTTACTTTGCGATAAAATAAATTAATACCTACGACGCCACTTTTTCCTAAGCGATACTCGTAGCCTAAGTCCATACCCCAAGCTGATTCTGGTTTTAATTCAGGGTTCCCTAGTTGGTCGTTATCGCCAAGCTCTTTTTCGATAAGTGCCGGCGTTAAAAAATCAAACTCAGGGCGGCGTAAACTACGCGCAATCGATGCACTTATACGCCCATTTTCGCTAACGTTATAACGAAAGTGTGCCGAGGGGAGGATAAAGTCGTAACTATTATTTTCGGTCACGCCAATTGTTTTATCATTAATTTTAGAATCGGTAGACTCCCAGCGAACGCCCAGCTCCCAAGCAAATAAATCATCTTTGTGCTTAACAAGGGCAAATAAGTCAAAGCGATCTTCTTCTAAAGTATTTACACCACCAGTAACCGCTTCGTACTCGCTATTAAATGCAGCAAGCGTTAAAGGTGTTGCTGCGTATTGATCCCAACTGGTAAGTGCAAGTTCTAATTCGTTTTGCGATTCTAAAATTTCACTGTCGCGTTTTTTATTTTGTAAAAATGCACCAAACTGAATTTCTTTGCTGTCACCCCAAGGTTGGCTGTGTTGCCACTGTAGAGTCCATTCTTTATCATCTATTTCACTTTTAGTTTGCTCTTCTTCAAATATCATGGGCAGCTCTGAGGTATCTAATTCGACTTCTTCCTCATAAACAGACTCTTCAAACCTAGCAAAGCCAAATTTAAACTTACTTGTGCCACTTAGTAGTGGAAATTCATAAGCGGTATTGATGTTGTAATTAGTTTGGTCAATATATTTAACATTGGCATTATCTGTTTCTAAGTTACCGCCATTTACAATATCGTTATTGGTTGCAGTTGGGTCGTTGTATTCAAATGAACGTTCATCCTCAGTACGCTCTGTATCAACCCACATAGCGCTAATATTAAACTGACTATCGTCGTCAAAAACAATTTCGTAGCTGGAGTTAAGTGACGTGTCGTCGCCATCGCGAGTGTCAGATTGGTCTTCGCGGTTATCAAATTCTTCTGTTTGAAAATTTATATTGTTTTCAGGGCTATCGCCGTAGCGCAAACTAGTTTTTTGTTTTGGGTTATATCTGCCTTGTAAATTTGCACCAAGTAATAAGCGCCCACCAGCAAATTCAGTACCGTACACTGCAGCTAAGCTTTCTTTAAATTCACCATCATCATAAAACAAGCCACCAGCACGCAAGTAACCGCCATCTAAACTGTAACCATCGCGCAATACAATATTTAATGTGCCCGCAATAGCATCGGCTGAGCGGTTAGCACTTGATGAGCGAATAATTTCAACGCGTTCAATTAACTCAGCCGGAATTCGGTCAACAAAAAATGAACGATCGGCACCAGCGCCAGGTACTTCTTCACCGTTTATAAGCACCTTTGTATAAGCAGGGCTTAACCCCCGCATACGTGCACCATCCGATTCAAGTACATCCGATAAAAATGTAACACTGGGTACTCGTTTTAATGCATCGCCTGCGGTTAAAGGTTCAAAACGTTGAAAGTATTCTTGTGAATATTCTAAGGTTGGTGCGAGTTCGTCAGAACGGTTTCTGTAACCAATTTCACCATATACAACAATTTTGTCAGAAACTTCGATATCTTTTTTTGTAGTTTCTTTTGCATCATCTTCTGCATAAGCCGTTAAATTACATAAGGCTAATGCGGCTACCAGTACTTTTATTTTAAAGTGTTTCATTGTATTTGCTCTTGGTTATTACTGGGTTGTTTCTTGGTATGGCGAGCAAGCTAAAGATATTTGGTTACGTAAATGTGACAGTGTTTAGTTTAAATACATGTATTTAGAGGTGTTTGAGTAATATGTAGAGCGTACTGAGCTTTTATCACTCCTTGTAAAGTCAGGTGTTATGTACCGTGCAGGGCTGTTTTTAAAGTAGGTATCATCTCGTTGTCATATAGCTGAGCTAATATGACCCTGCTAACAAAAACTTGTATGAACTAACTTTAAAACTCATTTATAAACGAGATACCGCACATGCGATTTAATCCCTTTATCAGCCACCGATTATTAATAAACGCTATTATTGCGATGTTTTTTAGCGCTGTGTTTTTAAGTAGTTACTTAGGTGTATTAAAAACTTACGCCAGTATTCAGTGGCTCGATATTATGGGGGAGGGCGGTATTGTATTAATGACCCTTGTATGGATTGCCGCGTTATTAATATCAAGACCACCGAGTAAAGTAACCACTTACTTAGTGATAGGTGTTGGGCTATTTATGTTCTCGGCAACCCTAGATTTACTTGATGAATGGCTAATGCATCCCGCCCATCAATGGCTCAGTTGGATTGAATCTCTGCCAGCACCTTTAGGTATGTTGTTAACGAGTGTGGGTTTGTATTATTGGCATCAAGAGCAGTACGTATTAAATCGTCAGCTACGCCGCCGTGAAGCACATTTACGTGAGCACGATAAGGTGTGCTCAGTTACAGGTCTTTATAAGGCGCAGTACCTAGATTCAGCAATCAAAGAGCAACTTACGAGCAAACAACCACTCTGGCTTGGGGCTATTGATATTCGTGATTTTTCGCATTTTAATAGTGAGTTTGGTTTTAGTGAGGGCGACCGGTTACTGCGTGAAATTAGCGATCTATTGTTAATGAATTGCCGACTAAGTGATGTAGTGTGCCGCTACGCAGGAGATTGCTTTATGATACTAATGCCAGCCACTACAGAGCAGCAAGCTAAAGAGTTGATGGCACAAATTAAAGGAGCTCTAAAGCATTGTGCATTTAAAGTTGAAGCATCTAAAAAAGCAAAGTTTCAATATGTCACTACCGCCTTAATACAAGGTAATAAGCATAGCAGTACAGGTAAACTAACAAGCCAACTGCATAGTCAATTACAACAAAAAAAGCATCAACAAAAAGTAGCGCACCGTGCACATGTTTGTTAGCCAAGACGATAAATATTTAAGCGCTCAAGGGCTTATTACGTCAGCTGTAGAGCTTGCTCAAAGCCGAAACATAAATTTACATAAGCTGCTACGCGGTACCGGTATTTTTGAACAAGACTTACTTAATTTTCAGCATACATTTAGTGTGTCTCAGCAGGTGCGTTTATTAGCTCAATTTAAGTTGTTGATGAAAAGTACTGACAGTGGTTTTTTACTCGGTAGCCAACTTATTAACGACACTCGAGCCGAAGCTCAGGCATTAAAATATAGCGATAATTTAGCTCAAGTATTAAAGCAATTATCACTTTTAAGAATGCAATTAGCGCCTTTATTGTTTAGCCAAACGTATATTAAAAACGATAATGTTTATATTTATATTCAGCCAGCACATGGGCTTGATGAAAGCCTTTACCACTATGTGCTAGAGATATACAGCACTGCATTTTATAGTTTACTTAAACGAGTGAGCGAAAGTTACCCGCATTGTCAGTTCGACTTTGCTTTTAAACGCCCTCGGCATATTCAAGAGTACGAACAAAATTTAGGGCTAAAGGTAAGTTTTGATAAGCCATGTACTCGCTGGGTATTAAATAAAACCATGTTAAGGGCTAAAAACCCGCATGCGAGTCAATTACGATTTATGCAAGCGCAGTCGCAGCTACATAATAAAAGCGTAGTTAGCATGACTTTTATTGAAGCCGTCTGCAGATACTTATACTCTCACCCAAGTGCTAATTTAGAGTGTACCGCAAAGCACTTTGCTATGAGCTCAGCTACATTTAAGCGCAGACTCAAACTCAATGGGGTACGCTTTTCAGCGTTAATAGATGAGCAAAATAAGCACAAAGCTATTTACCTACTTACTCTGTGCGCTAAACATAACGAACAAGTCGCTGAGCATTTAGCTTTTTACGATATACCTAACTTTCGGCGCGCTTTTAAACGCTGGACAGGCTTAACACCTAATCAGTTAAAAGCGCAATAAGTTACTCAGTTGCCATGTCGATGGAGTGCAACAATGTTCGTGCCTTTAAATGTAGGTTTGCGTCCTCTGGGTTTGACGTATTAGTCAGCCAAATTACATTGCCTTCTTTATTTACAAACAATGTAGTAGGTGTGCCTCGTATACCTAATTGCTGTGCTATTGCATCGGCTTTTACGGCTGTTTTAAAAGTATAACCTCTGTCGCTAAGGGCTTTAGCGGGAGTAGCATCGTCATCTTCTTTAAAGCTCACGGCAATAACTTTTAAGCCCATATCATCAAATTTTTGAAGTGCTGGCTGCAGCTTTTTACAGTACGGACACCACGTTGCCCAAAAGTGTAAAACGTAAGGTTGACCTAATAAATCTTGAGTATTGAGTGGCGACCCATCAGCCATTTGTAAATTTAATGTAGGTAGCTTAGGGTATGTTTCTTGCGTACTTTCTTCTTGAGAATAGCTTGTAAAGCTTATAAAAATTAGTGCGATGGCAATAAATAGTTGCTTCATAATATGTTCGTTCTTATTTTACATATTAAATAAGAACGAGAATTTAACATTTTTATTTCAAACTAAAAGCGAGCGGCTTGCTCAACAACAATAGCGTGGCGTTTAGCGAGCCGAAGATGGTCTTTATCGTATCCTCCACCTATTACTGTAGCAACGGGTGTGTTGTGTTCAAGGCAGCGTTTTAGCACTAAATGGTCGCGCTTAACTATGCCATCCCAGCTAATATCTAATTTACCCAAGCCATCGCCTTGCCAAATATCAACGCCAGCATCGTAAAGTACCAAGCTTGGGTTTAGCTCTTTAAGTAAATAACTCAAGGTGTCGTCAACTATGGCAAGGTATTCGTCGTCTTTCATGTTATCGGCTAAGCCAATATCTAAATCGCTAGCGGATTTTCTAAAAGGGAAGTTTTTTTCACAATGAATAGAACAAGTATAAGCGTATGCTTGATGCTCTAACATTGCGGCTGTGCCATCACCTTGGTGCACGTCTAAATCAAAAATAAGTACGTTAGTTACTTCACCCGATTCAATTAAAGTTTGCGTGGTAAAGGCTAAATCGTTAACCATGCAGTAGCCTGAGCCAAAATCGGTATGCGCATGGTGTGTACCACCGGCTAAGTGGCACGCTATACCATGTTTAAGTGCTAAACGAGCTGTTTGTAACGTACCTTGAGGAGCTGTAAAGGTACGTGCCATAAGCTCTTTTGACCAAGGTAAACCAATGCGGCGCATTGCTTTTTCATCTAAGCGGTTATTCCACAAATCGTGTATGTAATTTTCGCAGTGTATTAGCTCAAGTGGCTCTGGCGTGCCTAATATTGGCTCAACCAGGTTATCGCCAATCAAGCCCAGCTCTGCTACATGCTGATATAAATGTGCAAACTTACTCATTGCAAAACGATGCTTTGGATCGAAATTAAACGAGTAGTTAGGGTGATACACCAAAGGTAAATGTGGATTTAAAGTCATGTTTACACAAGTTGAAAAGTTTGCACCATGGTAATCAACTAATCCAAATGAGTCTATTCTTGTGTGTCGTGAATCAACATAGCGAGTTCGCGATGTAATAGTTCGTCATCAGCTAAGTTTAGCTCTATTAAACGCTTTAAATAAGTAATGCTGTCTATATCAATATGGTGGCATTTTAAACCAATATGATCGGCTTCTATATGGCACACCACAACCTCCATTTTTATTTCTATTTCGCTTTGAGGAAGTATAAAACGCAGTATTGCATTAGAATTAGTGTTACTTATAAAAGCATCGCATTTAGTGATTAATGCGCCATGCAAAGATACATCAAGTAATTTACATGGGTATTGGTGATCATTAAAAATTACTTGTGCATCGGTTGAAAATAAAACACGAGAAAACTGACGACGATTTTGCATAACCTAATTTAGCCTTACTGTTTTTATAATAAATTAAGCATAGCGGGTAATTCTCTACATGCTAGCAGGATATGCTCCTGTAATGCTGGTGGCATAAAAAAGCCCCGCATAAATGCAGGGCTTAGTATTACTGTAATAAATTAATTACGGTAAATATTAACCAATTTTTTTGTACTTAATACGTTTAGGTTCAGTTGCTGCTGCACCAAGTGTCTTTTTAAGCCACTCTTCGTATTCAGTATAGTTACCATCAAAAAAGTTAATTTGACCTTCGTCGCGGTAATCTAAAATGTGCGTAGCAATACGGTCAAGGAACCAACGGTCATGCGAGATACACATTACACAACCAGGGAACTCTAAAATAGCGTTTTCTAGTGCGCGTAGTGTTTCAACGTCCAAGTCATTGGTTGGCTCATCGAGTAGTAACACATTACCGCCAGCTTTTAATAACTTAGCAAGGTGTAAACGGTTACGCTCACCACCTGATAGGTCTTTAACAAACTTTTGCTGATCGTTACCTTTAAAGTTAAAGCGACTTACATACGCACGGCTTTGGAACTCAAAGTTACCAATTTTCAGTACGTCTTGACCGTCTGATATTTCTTGGAAAACAGTTTTGCTTTCGTCCATACCGTCGCGGAACTGATCAACGGTAGCAATGTGTACGCTTTCGCCAATAGTAATGCTACCGCTGTCTTGCTTTTGCTCACCACTGATCATTTTAAACAGCGTTGATTTACCCGCGCCATTCGCACCAATAATGCCCACAATGGCACCTTTTGGCATGCTAAAACTTAAATCGTCAATTAAAACGCGATCGCCAAAACTCTTACGAAGATTAGTTACTTCAAGTACTTGGTCGCCTAAACGCGGACCTGGTGGAATAAACATCTCGTTAGTTTCGTTACGTTTTTGGTAATCAGACTGCTGCATTTCAGTAAACTGAGCCATACGTGCTTTTGACTTAGCTTGACGACCTTTAGGGTTTGAACGAACCCATTCAAGTTCTTGCGCAATTGATTTTTGACGTGCCTTTTCAGATTTTTGTTCTTGCTGTAAGCGCGCATCTTTTTGTTCAAGCCAAGAAGAGTAGTTACCTTCCCATGGAATACCTTCACCACGGTCGAGCTCTAATATCCAACCAGCTACATTATCAAGGAAGTAACGGTCATGCGTTACCGCCACAACAGTGCCTTCGTAATCGTGTAAGAAGCGCTCAAGCCATGCAACCGACTCAGCATCCAAGTGGTTAGTTGGTTCATCGAGAATAAGCATGTCTGGTTTTTCAAGCAATAATCGACATATAGCAACACGACGACGCTCACCACCTGAAAGGTGCTCAATTTTAGCATCCCATTCTGGTAAACGAAGTGCATCAGCAGCACGCTCTAAAACGTTATCAATGTTGTGACCATCGTGCGCCTGAATAACAGCTTCAAGCTCGCCTTGCTCTTTTGCAAGTGCGTCAAAGTCAGCGTCTTCCATGGCGTATTCGTTATACACTTCGTCAAGACGTTTAAGTGCGTGTTTAACTTCGCCAACAGCTTCTTCAACAATTTCACGAACTGTTTTGCTTTCGTCTAAAACAGGCTCTTGCGGTAAATAACCAATTTTTGTACCAGGCTGAGGATGTGCATCACCTTCAAAATCTTGGTCAACACCGGCCATAATACGTAGTAACGTAGATTTACCAGAACCGTTTAAACCAAGCACACCAATTTTAGCGCCAGGAAAAAAGTGTAACGAAATATCTTTTAAGATAGTGCGCTTAGGTGGCACAACCTTAGATACTCGACTCATCGAGAATATAAATTTATCAGGTAAAACCATGGAGGAAAGCCTTCAAATAATAATAAAAATTTCAATGTTGTATTGTAGTGGCTGACGGGTGAAACAGTCAACGAATGCTGTATAGAACTATACACTTGTGTTGGTAATGGATGCGTTTATAGCTTATTAAAAGCTCATTAAAATGCGGTTATTACAAAGTCCGTAATGTGTAAGATAATGTAATGCATTGTTTTATATTGTTCGAAGATATTTCAATTTGAGTAAAAAAGAGACAAGATGTTTACAGGTTACAAAAAAGAAACAAATTTTAAGAGTTAGTCTAAAACTTGTTTTAAATCATAAGTAGTCATCTAGTATTAATTACGTTTAAGGAATGAACATGAAAACAACAACAGTTATAAAATTAAGCGCGTTACTTTTAGGTTTATATTCATTTTCGAGCCACGCAGACATGCTCCGTGTAAGCGGCTATTACCATGGAGTAGGTATGGGCTCAACACAGATTGATGTTCATGAAAGTGATAGCTTACAATTTACAACGCTTTACGGACGGTTTGGTTATCAGTTTTCGCAATACTTTGCATTAGAAGGGCGTGTAGGGTTTGGATTAAATGATGAATTAGCACCTTTAAATGGAGTTGTTTTTACTCAAAACCCACAAGACGGCTCGCTCACCTCAGAACCCATTCAGAGCCAAATTGATTCAAGCCTTGATTTGCAAACAAGTATATTTGTAAAAGCTAATTACCCAATTTCATCTCGAGCTGATGTGTTTTTATTTGGGGGCTATGGCAGAAATAAATTAAGTTATAATGAAGGCGACTTAAGAAACCTGGCAGAATCAATAATTGGTACAGATACAAAAACTTCGCTTATAACTGAGCAAAACTATGATGAAGGCGGCGTAACTTACGGAACTGGAGTTGACTATATGTTAAGTCAACAATGGCAAGTAAGTGCAGAGTATCAATATTTTGATGCAGATCAAGGCGATATTTACGCACTTAATTTATCTGTGATTTACCGTTTTTAACTGCATATGCGCTACTCGTTTTTAGTAGCGCTACTTCAAAATATTAAAGCTGGTTGTTTTATAATAAAGGTGTTTTTCCTCATACACATCATCTCGGTAAATCCTAATTTAATAGAATGAATAAATTTCATTTAGACATCTATACATCTAGAGGTTGATATTTTTTACTTTCAGTTCATAATTAACTTTCGGTTTTTATGAGCAGGAGTAAAAATATGCCAATTACAGTAAAAGACGAGTTACCGGCTATTGCACGTTTACGTCAAGAAAACGTATTTGTAATGCCAAAAACACGTGCAAAAACGCAAGAAATACGCCCAATGCGTTTGGCTATTTTAAACTTAATGCCTAATAAAGTAGAAACCGAAGTTCAGTTTATTCGTTTGCTTGCCAACTCGCCTTTGCAAGTAAATGTAGAACTACTGCGCCTCGACACTCACCGCAGTAGCAGTAATTCAGAAGAGCACCTTGATACCTTTTATCGTTATTTTTCTGAGGTTAAAGACAACAATTACGATGCGTTAATTGTAACCGGTGCGCCACTTGCCCATTTAGAATACGACGATGTAGCGTATTGGGATGAGCTAAAGGTCATTATTGATTGGGCTGAGCAACATGTTACCTCTACGTTATTTTCGTGCTGGGCAGCACATGCAGCGCTATATCACCGTTACAATTTAAAGCGTGATTTAAAAGACGACAAACTGTGTGGTGTATTTACCCACCAATGTTACTTTGATCACGGCGCACTGACTCGCGGATTCGACGACACCTTTTTAGTACCGCACTCACGTTATGGCCACATTGATATAAATAAAATAAACGCCTGCGATGAGCTAGTTGTACTGGCTGGTTCTGAGCGAGTAGGGGCTTACTTACTTAAAAATAAATCGGGTAGCCAAGTGTTTATAACCGGCCACCCAGAGTACGACGCCGACTCGCTAAAAGCAGAATACGACCGCGATTGTAAAAAAAGCCCTAATGCACCAAAACCCGAAAATTATTTTCCGGATGACGATGCAACCAAACAACCTTCAAAAACGTGGCAAAGCCATGCTTTTTTACTTTTTTCGAACTGGTTAAATTACTACGTGTACCAAACCACACCGTATGATATTAATTTAGTTAGCCAAGACGTGAGGACTAACAACTATGCCGAATAACGCTCCTACAAATAATAAGCAAGCCGAAATAAGCGCCGCATTAAAAGAACGCATTTTAATTTTAGATGGCGCTATGGGCACCATGATCCAAGATCATAAGCTAGAAGAAGAAGACTATCGCGGAGAGCGTTTTAAAGACTGGCATGTATTAATTAAAGGTAATAACGATTTATTAAGCCTAACCAAGCCTAATTTAATCACTGATATTCATCGTGGTTTTTTATCAGCGGGCGCCGATATTATCGAAACCAATACGTTTAACTCGACCACTATTTCGATGGAAGATTACGACATGGCAAGCCTAAGTCGTGAAATAAACCTAGAGTCGGCTAAATTAGCACGCGCCATTTGTGATGAATTTACGGCTAAAACGCCAGAAAAACCACGTTATGTAGCCGGTGTTTTAGGGCCGACATCTAAAACGTGTTCAATTTCGCCAGACGTAAACGATCCGGGTTACCGAAATGTCACCTTTGACAAGCTGGTTACTGCGTATATTGAATCAACACTTGCATTAATGGAAGGCGGCGCCGATTTAATACTAATCGAAACTATATTCGATACCCTTAACGCAAAAGCCGCCTCGTTTGGCGTAGAAGAAGCCTTTGAGCAAGCAGGACGTAAATTACCAGTTATGATTTCGGGTACTATTACCGACGCCTCTGGTCGTACGCTTTCGGGGCAAACAACCGAAGCATTTTATAATTCTATTCGCCATATTAAGCCTATTTCAATTGGTTTAAACTGTGCGCTTGGTCCTGATTTACTGCGCCAGTATGTAGAAGAGTTATCGCGCGTGTGCGAAACCTTTACATCGGTACATCCTAATGCGGGCTTACCAAATGAGTTTGGTGAATACGACTTAGAAGCGGGCGATATGGCAACCGAAATTATCGATTGGGGTAAATCGGGCTTTATTAATATAGTAGGCGGATGCTGTGGCACCACGCCTGCGCATATTCGCGCTTTTGCAAAAGGTTTAGCGGGCGTTAAACCACGCCAGCTACCAGAGCTTGAAGTACGCATGCGTTTATCAGGCCTTGAAGCCTGTAACTTAAATTAAGGAGCCAACATGACCCAACAAATAGCAGTATTTACTAATGTCGGCGAACGTACCAATGTAACGGGTTCTGCCATGTTTAAACGTTTAATCATGGAAGAAGACTTTGAAGCCGCGCTAACAGTGGCACGCGAACAAGTAGAAAATGGCGCACAGGTTATTGATATAAACATGGACGAAGCCATGTTGGACTCAAAAGCCGCCATGGTTAAGTTTTTAAACTTAATAGCCTCAGAGCCTGATATTTCTCGCGTACCAATTATGGTCGACTCCTCAAAATGGGAAGTAATAGAAGCAGGCTTAAAGTGTATTCAAGGCAAGGCAATTGTTAACTCAATATCGCTAAAAGAGGGTGAAGAGCCGTTTATTCGCCAAGCTAAAATAATAAAACGCTTTGGTGCAGCCGCTGTTGTAATGGCGTTTGATACCGACGGGCAAGCCGACACGGCAGACCGTAAGTTCGCAATATGTGCGCGCAGTTATAAAATATTGGTAGAAGACATTGGCTTTGCGCCAGAAGATATTATATTCGACCCTAATATATTTGCCGTAGCCACCGGTATTGAAGAGCACGATAACTACGCCGTAGAATTTATTGAAGGCACTCGCCGTATTAAGCAAAATTTGCCGCACTGTAAAGTGTCGGGCGGTGTATCAAATGTATCGTTTTCGTTTAGGGGTAATAACCCCGTACGTGAAGCCATTCACTCGGTGTTTTTATATCACGCTATTCAAGCTGGTATGGACATGGGTATTGTAAATGCGGGGCAACTAGCCGTTTACGATGATATACCAGAAGAACTACGTAAAGCCGTTACAGACGTAATACTTAACACCGACTCAGGCGCAGGCGAGCGTTTAGTAGAGCTTGCACCAAAATACTCGGGTATGGCGCAAGCCGAGCGAGTAGAAGATTTAGAGTGGCGCACATGGCCTGTTGCAAAACGCCTTGAGCACGCGCTTGTTAAAGGTATTACTACCTTTATAGATGAAGATACCGAAGAATGCCGCGCCGCAGCAGCTAAACCTATTCACGTAATTGAAGGGCCGTTAATGGACGGCATGAACGTGGTAGGCGACTTATTTGGCGCAGGTAAAATGTTTTTACCACAAGTTGTTAAATCGGCGCGCGTAATGAAGCGAGCCGTAGCCTACCTAGACCCATACATTGAGCTTGAAAAAGAAGAAGGCTCAACTAACGGTAAAATAGTGATGGCGACCGTAAAAGGTGACGTACACGACATAGGTAAAAATATTGTGGGTGTTGTACTGCAATGTAATAACTATGAAGTAATCGACTTAGGCGTAATGGTACCGGCTGATAAAATACTCCAAACCGCCATCGACGAAAAAGCCGATATTATTGGATTATCGGGCTTAATTACCCCATCGCTTGACGAAATGGTACACGTAGCAAAAGAAATGAAACGCCGTGGCTTTGAACTGCCGCTGTTAATTGGTGGAGCTACTACTTCTAAAGCGCACACCGCAGTAAAAATTGAGCCGCAATATGACAAAGGCGTAGTGTATGTAAGTAATGCCAGCCGTGCAGTAGGTGTGGTTTCAAACTTATTATCAAAAGAATTTAAACCCGACTTTTTAGCTAAAACGCAAGCGGAATATGTAAAAGTACGCGAGCAACAAGCGCGCAAAAAACCACGTTCTAAGCCTGTTACAATTCAGCGCGCACGCGATAACGCAGCACAACTCGATTGGGATAACTACACGCCACCAGTGCCTAAAAAGCTTGGCGTGATCGAGTTTAAAAACGTATCAATTGCCACTTTGCGTAAATACATAGATTGGACGCCATACTTTATGACGTGGTCAATTGCCGGTAAATACCCGCGCATAATGACCGATGAAGTAGTAGGCGAGCAAGCGCAAAGCTTATTTAAAGACGCTAACGACATGTTAGACGACCTTGAAAAAGCCGGCAGTTTGCAACCACTTGGCGTAATTGGTTTATTCCCTGCAAACCGCGTTGGGGACGACATAGAAATATACACCGACGAAACACGCAAAACGCTGTTAACTACTTCATGCCATTTACGTCAGCAAACCGAAAAAACCGACTTTGCTAACTACTGCCTAGCCGACTACATAGCACCCAAAGGCACTCCAGACTATTTTGGCGCGTTTGCAGTAACAGGCGGTTTAGAAGAAGACGACTTGGCAAATGCGTTTGACGCACAGCAAGACGACTACAACAAAATAATGATTAAAGCGGTTGCCGATAGGCTCGCAGAAGCGTTTGCAGAATACCTACACGAAAAAGTACGTAAAGAGTATTGGGGTTTTGCACCAGACGAAAACCTAGCAAACGATGAGCTAATACGCGAAAACTACCAAGGTATTCGCCCAGCCCCTGGTTACCCAGCGTGCCCAGAGCACACCGAGAAAAAGAAAATTTGGCAATTACTCGATACCGAAAAGCGCATTGGCATGCAGCTAACCAGCTCATACGCGATGTGGCCAGGTGCTGCTGTTTCAGGTTGGTACTTTTCACACCCCGAAGCTAAGTACTACGCAGTAGCAGCGGTACAAAAGGATCAGGTTGAAGACTACGCTAAACGAACCAATATGACGCTAGCAGAAGCTGAAAGATGGCTATCGCCTAATTTGGGGTATGATCCGGAGTAATAGCGAAGCGGTAAGCTATAAGTTAAAACAAAAAACGAGCCTAATTAGGCTCGTTTTTTTGTGCATTTTAAAAAGTCATTAAGGACTATTGAAAGGACTATTCGCGAGTAGCTCATCTACTTTTTTTATGACATCTTCTGGTGTTGGCTCATTAGTTTGTTGTTGTAACCAATCTATTATTTTTGAGCTGACTCTATAACCTTTTTTAATGCAGTAGCTTTGGGAGGTAACCCATACATCTGATCCCCTAGAGCTACTGTAAGGATTACAAACAGTGTAACCTTCACTTTTAATTTTACTTTCAATAAAGTAAGTATAAGTAGGAACTGAAAATAACACCAAAATTAAAGTAGCTCCACAGACCTTATACCATTTAATTAAAAGCTCAGGCTCTATTTCAATATTTCTTACTTTTAATAATAGTAGCCGAGTGAGCATTGCAAACGATGGGATGATCAAAATGAAGCTCGGAGCAAGGCTCTTCTCATTAAAAACCAGCTCATGTTTATTTAGCGCCTCTAAGACTGACACCACCTCATTGTATGACATAAAGGGCAAAGCCATAGTGATTATAAAGAAGAAAATAAAGAAAAAAACACGCTTTATATTTTCACTTAACGTTAATTTTTCAGGTTTCATTAAATTCCCTTTAATCACCTGTTTAAGGTGTACCTCAATTTGGTATGTACAAGATTGGCTGAGTTTTATACATTTTGTTGTATGTTATTAATTATACTTGCATTCGCGACCCGTTGGAGTCAAGTTACAGTATTCAATTTAAATGTATTATTCATAAAAGGACTATAAATGAAGTTTTTAAGTTACACCGCATTATGTTTATCTCTATTTTTAACCGCGAACACATTTGCGCTTGAGCAGAAATATCACGAGAGTGTTTCACCTGTTATTACTGCATTTGAAGCTCATGATAAAGCCGCAATTGCCTCGCTTGTACGTTACCCGCTAAAACGACGATACCCGATACCTGACATTAAAGATGAGGTTGAGCTTATTAACCGCTTTGATGAAGTATTTAATGATGAGCTAGTGACAGTTATTGCCAGTTCAAACATTGATACTGATTGGGAGAAAGTAGGTTGGCGCGGCATTATGCTAAATAACGGCGTTATGTGGGTAGATACCGAAGGTAAAATTATTGCTGTAAATACACAAAATACTAAAGAGCAGGCACTTGCTAAAAGCTTAATTGAAGACGATAAGCAATCTTTGCATTCAAGTATTAATACTTTTGAAAAACCAGTACTCGATTGGAAAACAGCTAAATACCATATTCGTGTTGATGATTTAGGCGATCATGATTTTAGGTATACATCGTGGAGTATTAATAAAAAGCCTAGCGATAAGCCCGATGTGGTTTTATTAAATGGCGATATAAAGTTTAGTGGCAGTGGCGGAAATCACAGTTATACGTTTAAAAATGGTCGTTATAGTTATGTGTTACAGGTAACTATTATTGGTTGCGATACATCACCGCCAGGTTGGCTTGAAGTATACAAAGACGATGAACTGCTTTTATCTGAAGATGTAATAAGTGCTGTAGGTACAGATACATAAAATTATGATCAAGCTAATAAAAACGAGTCATTATATAAGGCTAAATATAAATAAAATCAAAAATACAGACTCTGTTCAGGCTTATTGCCCCAAAATTAATACTCGGCTAGAGGCTGTATATCGATAGATATAACTTTTAAATGAGTAAATACAGGCTCTCGATATATTTTAATAATAAGTAGTAATAGGCAGTAAATAATGAGCAAATCTTTAAAAAGTATACCTCCTTTAATTCAAGAACAACTTAATACGGTGGGTGGTTACGATGATCCATGTTTTATTCTTATAAGCGCAGAGAAAGATATTACGCCATTTATTAGTGCTATTGATACGGCTATCGATTCTGAAATTGAACCTGATGATATTAAATATAAAAGAAATGTTAAAGCGACAGATAATTTATATTTTATTATGCTTTATTCTGAACATGAAGAACTTCTAAATATGGCGAATAAGGTTTTAAACGTTATGAGTGAATCAGAGGTAGTTACTCATATTTCAGTTTTTCGTCATAATTGTTTAGGTGAATCCAATAGAACGTTTTTGTGGAGTAGTTTACTTTTAGATGAAACTCGCGAAGAATTTGGCGCTAAAAGTGGTTTTAAAATTAACGATCCTCAAAATATGGATACTTGGCCAGGGCTTGAAAAATATAGAACCGCTGCATGGCCTCAAGCGTAACGTTATGCTTAAATTTAGCTTTTTAGCTTTTTAGCTTTTTAGCTAAGTAGTTAAATATTAATTTACACTACAGTAAAACGACCTAAATAAACTAAACCGCCAAACAGCGGTTTTTTATTTATGGTAAAAAGCCGGTAACCCGCTTTTAAATAAAGATATTACTATGTTATTTCCCTCATTATTTATGCATTTAGTGATTCTGTAAATGCAGCGCTAGTATGTTCTATCGCAACTTATAAAATTAGAAAACTTCAAAGTGTAAACTAATAACTAAAATTAAATATTATTTAACCCACCAAATTATTATGTATTAAGGTCTGTTATGAAAATAGAAGACATAAAATTTAAAATTGAAAACTCTGAATTTTATAAAAATAACGATACTGAGCAGCTAATAAACCTTGTTATTGATTTATACGAGGGCGATCGTATTGAAAACACGGTGATGGAGAATGATGGCGATATGCTTCTTTTTCAGTGTGGGCGAGATAGTTTAAGTAAAGACTATTTTATAGTTGATATTACACGCCAAATAATCCCTGATTTAGAAGACGTAGATGACGCAACAGATGCCATGCAGCAACTTAGTACGACCTTTAAGTTTTTGCCAAGTGAGACTGCGTTTGCGCTTGCGCTTTCAACAACGAGTAAGTGGTGTTCTGCGTTAAATGAAGTTAATAGTTTTAAAGCTTTTATTGAAAACAGTCCTGCATTCCAATGGGCTACTAAAAATAACGTAGTAAAAATAGATGTAGAACTATCTTATATATAAATTTAAACCGTTGTTACTATGTAATACGCAATATAAAACCGCCAACATTGGCGGTTCATGATTTATAAAAGTGTAAAATGCATTTAACTAATGACCTTTTTCAAAATCATTTACTTCGGTTTCTGCCTCTAGCTTGGTTTTATCGTACCTTTGCTGAATTTTAGCAACAAGTTCTTTGCGGTTATCTTTTACTTCGTCTAAATCATCGCTCGTTAGTTTGTCCCATTTTTGCTGGGCTCTATCTTTAAGCTCTTTTAAATTACCTTCGATACGATCGCTGCTCATGAGTGACTCCTAATTATTGGATCTTTTAGGTTGAAATAAACCTACACATATAAAGTAGCAAGCCCTGTACCAAAAAGTCATTTATTCACTAATTTAATAAATATTATAGGGTTGCGTAATTTATGTTGTGTGGGCTAATTTTGAGGCTGAGCTTTTATTAAAAAATATACATAACAGGCTGCAATTATTACTGGCATGAGTTTGATCACTTTAATGTAATAACGTGTTTAGATAGAGCTATTTCATGCTTTGTTTTAGGTAGTACTCGATTTTTTGTTTTTATTCAATAAGGTGAAAATTTAAACGTTCTAATAATTAGTATTTTTATAAAACAGATCTAAGTGGTAGGCTAAAAGTAGTAAGTATAAAATAGTAAGTAATTAAAAATAGTTCTCGCGCAACAAGGAACCGTTTTTTAAAGCGCTTTGCCAAGGAGTTTTGTATGATCACGCTTACCATAAATGGTAATAAACATGAGTTTTCTGGCGATCCGTCAACGCCAGTATTATGGTATCTCCGAGACGAATTGAATTTAACCGGACCTAAATTTGGCTGTGGCATGGCACAGTGTGGTGCGTGTACCGTGCATATTGATGGGGTAGCTCAACGCTCGTGTATATTACCTGTAGCGGCAGTAGCGGGTCTTTCAATTACTACAATTGAAGGGTTAAGCGAAGATGGCGACCACCCAGTGCAACAAGCATGGGTTGAGCATAAAGTGCCGCAATGTGGTTTTTGTCAGTGTGGTCAAATGATGCAAGCTGCGAGTTTATTAGCAGCAAACCCAACCCCAACCGACGATGAAATAGTAAGTAATATGTCGGGTAATATTTGCCGTTGTGGTACATACCCGCGTATTCATAAAGCAATTAAGTCGGCTGCTAAAACAATGGCGAGTGTTCAGTATTTTGACCCAAATGAACAAGGGGAAGAAGTATGAGCCAAGATAACAAATATTTTGATTTAAACCGCCGTAAGTTTTTAAAAACCAGTGCAATAGGTGCGTTGGTACTCGGTACTTATTTTGTAGGCAGTGCGCCAAGAGCGATTGCTGGTGTGTTAGAGCAGCCATCTGAGCTGGCAAAACGTGCAAACTTATTTATTGCACTGCGCCCAGACGGCATGGTTGAAATAACGTGCCATCGCTCTGAAATGGGGCAGCAAATTCGCACCGCGATTGCACAAATAGTTGCCGATGAAATGGAAGCCGCGTGGGATAAGGTAATCGTTATTCAGGGTAAGGGCGATCCTAAATACGGCGATCAAAATACCGATGGCTCGCGCAGTATTCGCTACAACATGCAGCGCCTGCGTGAAATGGGCGCAAGTGTGCGTTACATGATGCAGCATGCTGCCGCTAAGCATTGGGGTGTAAAACCAGAAACATGTACCGCAGTCCAGCACGTTGTTACTCACAGCTCAGGTAAATCGCTTACTTATAAAGATTTAATCGACTTAGCATTTACAATAACGCCACCAGAAGCTGACAAACTAACACTTAAAACACGCAAAGAATGGCGCTACATTAATACCGGCATGGCGCACATAGATTTAGCCGATTTAGTAACAGGCAAAGCTATATTTGCAGCTGATGTACGCGAACCACAAGCGCTGGTGGCTATAATTGAACGCCCACCTGTAGTAGGCGGTGTTGTTAAGTCATTTGATGCCAGTGCTACAAAAGCGATAAACGGAGTTATAGATGTTATTGAAATTCCTGCACCAAAAGGCGCGCCGCAGTTTCAGCCAAAAGGCGGAATTGCGATTATAGCTAAAAATACATGGGCTGCATGGCAAGGGCGTAAAGCATTAAAAGTGGTGTGGGATGATGGCAAAAATGGCGATTACAATTCAGAAGAATTTAAAAAGTCATTATTAAAAACAGTACAAACTCCACAGGCAAACATACGTGATAAAGGCGATGCCATGGGCGTGTTGGCTAAATCGAGCAATAAATTGGTAGCTGATTATTACGCGCCGCATCTTGCTCAAGCCCCAATGGAGCCGCCTTGTGCAACAGCTATGTACAACAAAGACAGTGTTGATATATGGGCTGCTACGCAAAATCCACAAGCCGATATGAAAACAGTGGCGGCAATGCTTGGCATGGATGAGAGAAAAATTAACGTTAACGTTACCATGTTAGGAGGCGGTTTTGGGCGTAAATCAAAACCTGACTTTTCAGCAGAAGCAGCTTACCTTTCAATGAAAGTAGGCAAGCCTATTCGTGTGCAATGGACGCGTGAAGACGACATACAACATGGTTTTTACCATGCAGTTTCGGCTCAGCACATTGAAGCATCGCTAGATAAAAATGGCGCAATAGAATCGTATTTACACCGCACCGCGTTTTCACCAATTACCTCTACCTTTTCAGAAGGGGCGACTACGCCAGGAAGCTTTGAACTGCGCTTAGGATTTACCGATAACCCTATTAACACACCTAACATGAAGTTAGAAAACGGTGATGCGCCTGCCAAAGCACGAATTGGTTGGATGCGTTCTGTATCAAATATTTTTCATGCCTTTGCTATTCAGTCATTTATTGGCGAAGCAGCGCACAAAGCCGGTCGCGACCAAAAAGACTATTTACTAGACACTATAGGTCCGAGTCGTATTGTTGATGTAACTGAGCAAAATGCCACATACGATAATTATGGTGGCGATAAAGCGGTTTATCCTTTAGATATTGGCAGACTGCGCCATGTTATTGAAAAAGTAGCTGACATGAGTAAATGGGGTCGAGAACTTCCTAAAGGTCGAGGTTTAGGCATAGCAGCACATAGAAGCTTTTTAACTTACGTAGCTACGGTAGTTGAAGTAGAAGTGTCGGATGCTGGCGATTTAAAAGTAATTAAATCTTGGGTTGCCATTGATGCGGGTACGGTTGTAAACACCGACACTGTTAAAAACCAAACCCAAGGTGGCTCTATTTACGGTATTACAACTGCAATCAGCGATGGTATTACCTTTGATAAAGGGCGCGTACAGCAAAGTAATTTTCATGATTATCGCGTACCGCGTATGAGCGACGCACCTCTTGAGATTGAAGTTGAAATTGTACAAAGCGATGCACCACCAGCAGGGGTAGGCGAGCCATCTACACCGGTTTATGCGCCAGCATTATGTAATGCTATTTTTGCAGCGTGCGGAAAGCGTATTAGGCAGTTACCGATTGGTAACCAATTAAAAGCGTAGCTAAATAACCTACAGCTTAAACAAAAAAACCGCCAAATGGCGGTTTTTTTAAAAGCGGTTAACGCGGTTTAACGACCTTTTTCAAACTCATCAACTTCACGCTCTGCTTCTTCTTTAGATTTACCGTATTGCTGCTGGATTTTACCAACTAGCTCTGTACGGCTACCTTCAATTTTATCTAAATCGTCGTTGGTAAGATCGCCCCATTTTTGTTGAGCCTTACCTTTAAGTTCTTTCCAATTACCTTCGATACGATCGCTGTTCATAAGTTTATCCTTACTTTAGGTTAGTGAATTAACTGTCAGTTATAAAGTAGCAAGCCTTATACCAAGAGATAATAATTAATTTATTGCTTTTATTATCAACTGGTTATACTTTTAGATTGAGTTTATTTGTTTTCAATACTGCGTTTTTATTAAAAAATATACATAGCAGCCTGTAATTATTGCTTACCTAAGTTACGCCGCTTTGATGTAACTCATTCTTAAACTTTTGTTTTAAGCTAATATGCAGGTATTAAATAAAGTAGTTAACCTGAGTGAGTTATGAATACAAAAACGTGTGAATACGGAGTGGATGACTGCTCGTACAAAATGGCAGGTGAGTTAGCAGGTATTACACAATTGGTGAATGCGTTTTACGATAATATGGACGCTTTAAAAGAGGCTGAAAATATAAGGAGTATGCATTCAAAAGACTTATCGGCATCGCGTAAAAAGCTCACTTATTTTTTGTCGGGCTGGTTAGGTGGTCCTAAATTATACGCTGAACATTTTGGTAGTATTAACATACCTCAAGCGCATAAACATTTACATGTAGGAATTGAGCAAAGTGACGCATGGCTTTTGTGCATGCAAAAAGCGGTTGATGAGCAACCTTACGAAGCACCATTTAAAATTTACTTAATGCAGCAATTACGAGTGCCTGCAGAGCGAATTAGATTAGTATCGGGTAGTTAATAGCAATTATTAATAAACATCAACCGCAGCTAGGCTTTGGTTTTTTGTTACAATGCCTGCAAAGCAATTTAGGGTAAATAGCTGTGCTGCCTGTTCAAGACATATATCAACAACTCGTTACTACATTACAAAGTAATCCTATTACGTTATTACAAGCGCCGCCTGGTGCGGGTAAATCTACGTGGTTGCCGTTACAGCTTATGCGCGACGGGCATTTTAAACGTATTGTAATGCTAGAGCCTCGCCGAATAGCTGCACGTAATATTGCCAGTTATTTAGCAAAGTGCCAAAACGAGAGTGTTGGGCAAAGTGTGGGCTTGCGGATTAGGGGCGAGAGTAAAGTAAGTGCTAATACGCGCCTCGAAATAGTCACCGAAGGCATGCTAACGCGTATGCTGCAAAACGACCCCGAATTAAGCGATATAGATTTACTTATATTTGATGAATTTCATGAGCGTTCAATTGCAGCCGATACCTCACTTGCCTTTGCGCTCGAGACCCAAAGTGCACTGCGTGAAGATTTAACCATTATGCTTATGTCGGCAACGCTAGATACTGAGCGTTACACTGCGTTTTTTGATTGCCCTGTAATTCAATCAAGCGGTCGCAGCTACCCAATAGACGAAATATACATACCCATAAAAGATGAAAGCCGTTGGCTTGATGCAATTCCTACCATAATAAAACAAGCACTTAATGAGCAAACAGGCAGCGCATTGGTGTTTTTACCTGGGCAATTTGAGATACTACGTGTGCAACAAGCACTGAACGATTTACCCAGTAACTGCATAGTCGCAACGCTATTTGGCGAGCAAGATAAAGCTAATCAGCAAGCTGCTATTGCTCCTGCACCAAACGGCATGCGCAAAGTAGTGCTTACCACCAATGTAGCCGAAACCAGTTTAACTATTGAAGGCATACGCATTGTAATTGACAGCGGCAAGCGCCGTGCAGCGACCTTTAATTTAAAAACAGGTGTTACTGAGCTCACAACACAAAGTATATCGCGCTCGTCTGCTGTGCAGCGTGCAGGGCGTGCAGGACGAATAGAGCCGGGCATTGTTTATCGAATTGGCTCAAAGCAAACCTTTGAGCGACGTAATAGTCACGACAATCCCGAAATACTCACATCAGACATAAGCCAACTTATGCTTGAGGCAAAGCAGTGGGGAGCCAGTATTGATGAGCTAACCTTACTCGATAAACCCACTGAGCAACAAGGCGAGCAAGCAAGTAACCTGCTTAACATGCTAGAAGCTATTGATAAAAAAGGTAAACTTACACCGCTTGGCAGTAAAATATTAGGATTTGGTGCTGATATTCGTTTGGCACATATGCTATTAAAAGCACAAATACTTGATGACCAACTCCCTGGTATTTTTAGGCTCGCTATTTATTTAGTGGCATTACTTGAGAGCCGAGTAAACAGTGCAAACGAGTTGAGTTTAGCGTTGCATAGCCAACAGCAACGTCCGCATCCGGTATTTAAGCAACAGTTAAAATATTGGCAAAGCCGTTTAAAAGTAAAAGACGAAAACAGCGAATTAAATACGCATTATATTAGTTTGCTAGTGGCATTGGCATACCCCGATCGTATTGCTAAAAAACGCGGTAATGGTTACCTACTTGCCAATGGTGCAGGTGCTGAGTTAAATGCCGATTACTGGCACAACGACGATTACTTAGCTATAGCAACCATGGGCGGGCACAAAGGAGGGCGTATATTTACAGCCACTGCGCTTAACCCATTTGAGTTACAAGAATTTTTACCGCATTTATTTAGTGAACTTACTCGCTGTGAGTTTGACGAAAAATCAGCACGTTTTATTCATCAAGATGAAGTAAAACTCGGGGCTATAACACTCACCAGCCAACCTAGTAAACAAAAACTAGATAAGAGCGAGCGTGCTAAAGCGTGGCTTAACTTATTTGCTAAACACGGTTTTGCATTATTTAACGAGCAACCTGATGCGCAGCAATTGCTGATACGTATGAGCTTAGCAAGTAATTTAATGCCCGATAAATTCCCAAAAATAAATGAGCAACAACTCATTCAAAATGCAACGCAGTGGCTAGGTGTGTTTTTAGAAGATATTAAAACGCTCACGCAGCTTAAAAAGTTTAACTACTTTGAAGCATTACAAAACTGTTTTGATTGGCAACAACAAACCGCTTTAAAAGCACTGTTACCACTGCGATTAACGGTGCCAAGTGGCTCAAATATAAAAATAGAATACCAGCTTGATGGCCCCGCAAAGCTAAGCGTGCGCATGCAAGAAGTTTACGGCTTGACCAGTACGCCTATGCTTGCCAACGGTAAACTGCCACTGCTTATGGAGCTGCTATCGCCAGGTAAACGCTCATTGCAACTAACTCAAGATTTAGCACACTTTTGGGCTAGCAGTTACCGCGATGTGCAAAAGGAAATGAAAGGCCGCTACCCTAAGCATTTTTGGCCAGACGACCCTGCCAACAGCGTTGCAACCAATAGAGTGAAAAGCAAAATGTGATGTTAGTTACTTAAAGTTATTTGTTTTATTGTTGAACATATTAATATAGTGTTCCTATAAATGAATCAATATTTTTAACTACAGGGAAGTGATAAGTGATGAAGCTACTTTTAACGTTAGGCTTGGCCTTAGTAACTGCTTTTTCGCGTATGCTGAAAAGCCACTCGACTTAAATGCGTTTGCGCAGCTGTACTATAAAACAATGACCGCCACACAAGCACCTAACGCAGGTACTAAAGAGCTTGAGGCTTACCTTGCATTGTTAACCGATGATATTGGCAATCAGCACATTCCGTATCAACCGGATGACTCACGTACTCCTGATGGCAAAAAGCAGATGCGCAAAGGTATGAGCTTTTACTTAGGTGCGCACTCGTTGTTTGAAAGCACACTGCTTAATATATTCGTATTTAACGATACAGGCTTTGCTATTCGTTATAAAAACTATGTAAAAGGTATTCATCCGCAAAATAAGCAGCCAATAGAGTACACCTCCACAATGCTGGAAGTGATCGAAATTGAAAACGGCAAAGTGGCGATGATCCGCAAGTATCACGAATAAACGAATAAACGAATAAACGAATAAACGAATAAACGAATAACTAATAAAACAAATAAGGATATATATGAAACATTTACTTATCGCACTATCAATATTAATGCTTAGTGCATGCGTTAGTACAAAAAGTGATTTTAGATTTGATGGCTCCACACCAGAGTCAACTCAAATGGGAGTTAATAAAGTTTTAAAAGCATTAAAGCCTCAAGATTCAATGCGCTTTTTAGGCGCCTTAATCTCAATTCAATTTTCTGACGTGCAAAGCGTAGAAGATATTATGGGCGACCCGACCATGATGGGCGAAATGAATTACTTTATTATTGGCAAAAAAATAGATGGTTTAAATTATTATGAAGTATTGGAGCTTGCTAGTTCATCTTCATCAAAAGTGGAATTTTCTGTAGAGGAATGATTTCAGTTTTTTGTACTACTGTAAATATGTAATTTTATGTCTATATTAAATGTATTATTGAAGGGGCTAAACATCTTAACGTTATAAAAATTAATAGTAAGCTTTGTTTATTCTTGCTCATGAATTTATACTACGCTTTAGTAAGAAACTAATTATTTATTGTTTAGGTGTAGTAAGTCTAAAACACAAAACGTAAGCTACTTTGACTTAATTTTACACGATTAGATAGAGACTATGACATTAAGATTTTTTGTAATAATAGGTACTTTAATTTTAATGTGCTTTGTAACAAGTTTATTAGTTGGATACCGCTATTTTTCAGCCTGCCGACTATAAATAATAGTATTGAAGATTATCAAAATCGTGAATTGTTAAGTCTTAAAATTGCGCTTGATAAAGAGTTTATATTTTTAGAAACACTCAATTATGACTACGCCGTATGGGATGATACCTATAATTATATGGCTGATTTTGACGCAGAATACGTAGATTCAAACTTTGTAGGGGACACCTTCTACTCACTTAAAATAGATGGCGTATTTATTTATGACATGAATTTTAATATGGTTTACGGGCAAGCGTACGACTATATTAAACACATTGAGTTTGATGCGCCTGATTTAGATTTACAGGTTAATAAGCTAAACCGCACAATTATTCCTAATTCAAAAGCCTCTGAAGACGACAACAGTTTAAGGCATTCTGGTTTTTTACAAACAGAGGATGGTCCTGTCATGTTTGCATCGCATGTTATAAAGCGAACAGATAAAACAGGCGAGCCTGTTGGTAGTATTGTTTTTATAAAAAAGGTAAGGACGTCGTTGATCAAATCCTTAGCTGAGATTGCACAAGTAGAGCTTAGCTATTCAAAAATAGAACACGCTAGTTCTTTAAACAATATCGTAACTCTCAAAGGGAGCCTTCAAGGAGAGGACATTGCCACTCAAAGGAAAAGGGTGATTCTAGATGTAAACGGTAATCCACTTCTTGCTTTGAACATTAAGCACCACCATCAAACACTGCCAGTTTTATTTGATCACTATTTAAAACTTATTTTGTTAATGTTTTTTGTAATGTCGTTATTGGGTTTTTATATAGTGAATCGTTACTTTATTGAGCCACTTATTAATGGTGCGTCCGCTATTAATTCAATGTTGGTTAAAAACGATTTGCAGCCTTTGAGGTTCACTAATCAATTTTTAGAAATGCGTGTTTTAATTAGCGGTTTTAATGCGTTAATTAAACAGGTAAAAGAACAAAACTTTAAGCTTGAAAAAATAAGTAAAATTGATGGGTTAACTCAAATTTATAATAGACGAGCCTTTGATGAAATTATTGCGGCGCAATGGGGGCAGGCCCAACAACAAAAAAGTACCTTTGCGGTAATATTACTTGATGTAGATCACTTTAAAAATTATAACGATTTTTATGGTCACCAAGGCGGAGACACCGCTTTACAACTGCTAGCCGATAAACTGAAGCAAATAGCAAAGTTAAACACTGGTACGGTGGCACGCTATGGCGGCGAAGAGTTTATATTATTCTTTAAACAGCTTTCTTATGAAGAGTTTGTAAATATATCTCAGCAATTGCTTTTAGCTGTTAAAGAATTAAATTTACCTCATGAGGCGTCACCTGTACGTGAATATTTAACAATTAGTGCCGGGTGTGTATTTGCTACAAAAGAAACAGTAGCTAGTGGCAATATATCCACTCAATTATTAATTAAAGAAGCTGACGAAATGCTTTACGAGGCAAAAAATTCTGGTAGAAATAAAGCATTAACTAAGGCGTATTGATCTTTGGTGGTTGAATTTAGAGCCGTGTGTTTGGTATTTAAGCAAGGCAGAGCCTGTGATGTGTGTTTTTCCATAAACACCTGATAAATATATATTAATTGTAATTACGCGCTACCTTTTAGATTCTTTCTAGGGACGGCTAACTCTTCTTTGTTGCCTACATGAATGCAGGTAAGGGGCGTGAGCAGGACGCGGAAGCTTTGATCGGTTTTTACTTATTCTTACATGGATGTAGCCAGTAGGGTAATGCAGGAGCAGTTACCGAGCTCACTAGGTTACAAACCTCGCGCCGCGATTTAATCGCCCCTAGATTGAACAAATTTCAGTCCACAAAGCTCAACACGCCCTAAACTTGTATAATTTAAATAAAGCTTAAAAATATGTCAGCTATTTTTATAACGAACCCGCTTAAACTTCTTTACCACTGTGCTTTTCGGCTAAGTCATCAAGCTCTGTAATTGTGTAATCAAATCCACTTTCGTCGTGTTCATACATAACTTTTACGCTGTCGCCACCATTAAAAAGACGCGTTTTTACGTCGTTTACCGACCAGTCTTTTAGCTCGTGTAAAAATCGGTTAGCAACTTGTGAGGATTCAAAACGATAGCTAATTTCTGTTTTCATAAATAATAAGGCTCTGGCTAAGTTAAACCCCACAGTTTGCGTATTTTTGAGGGGTGTTTAAGTTTCGGTTACAAAAAATAAAGAGTTTAATTGTAAATTTTGTGTTTCAATAAATGCATCAAACTCGGTACACATTAACGTACCTTTATTAAAAGACGATGACGACTTTACATGCATTATAAATTTGTTTTAATGGCAAGCTCTGTTTTATTACTTAGTGCTTGCGGTGGTTCTGGCACAGATGATACGCCAACCATTAACGGAAATAAAATCCCCATTTTATCAATAGCGAATATTGAAAACGATATAACCAAAAACCAAACTATTCAATTAGCTGCAACAGCGAGTGATAAAGACGGCACAATTACAAGTGTTATCTGGGAGCAAACTGCTGGGCTCAAAGTACTTGATGAACCAATAAGCGCAAACACTGTAACAATAAACCTTCCTCCTGCGTTGAGTTATGCACCAAGAGAGTATGCCTTTAACGTAACGGCAACCGACAACGAAGGTGCAACTAATGTTAAAACGGTTAGCTTTGTTGCCAGAAACTCGATGGACGAATTTACTGCAGCACGTTTACTGCATCAAGGCAGTATGGGACCAAAACTTAGCGAAATACGCAAAGCCCAAGGATTAAGTGAGCAGCAATGGCTTGAAAGCCAAATTGCATTACCAATTGAGTATCATCGTGGCTATTTAGTTAAAAGCCAAGGCGAGGATGAATTTAGGTATATCAACCGTATTGATAGTTGGTGGAAAGCAACGCTACGCAGTGACGATCAGCTTCGTCAGCGGGTTGCATTTGCACTGAGCGAAATATTAGTCGTGTCGGATGCAAATAGCGGTTTGAGTTCTCAACCTGAGGGTATGGTTAACTACTACGATTTATTACTTAAAAATGCTTTTGGTAATTACCGAGAGTTATTAGAAGATGTAACGCTTTCGCCTATTATGGGTACTTATTTAAGCCATTTAGGTAACGAAAAAGCAGACGATGCACTTAACATTCGCCCAGACGAAAATTACGCACGTGAAGTAATGCAGTTATTTACCATCGGGCTTGAAGAGCTAAACCAAGACGGAACTGCAAAGCTTGATGCACAAGGTAATACAATAGCCACTTATGGCCAGTCGCAAATTGAAGGCTTTGCACGGGTGTTTACTGGTTGGACATTTGCGGGTAGCGAAACATTTAAGCGCAAAAGTCGTGATTATATAAAGCCAATGGAAGCGTTTAGTGAGTACCATTCAAGTAAGCAAAAAACACTTTTAAACGATGAAGTTATTCCTGAGGGTTACGGGCCCGAAGAGTCATTGCAAATAGCGCTCGATAATTTATTTAATCACGCCAATGTAGCGCCGTTTATTACTAAGCAGCTAATTCAACGTTTAATTACATCAAACCCAACACCTCAATATATTGAGCGAGTGGCGAATGTGTTTAACGATAATGGTAATGGTGTGCGTGGTGATTTAGCCGCTGTTATTAAGGCAATTTATTTAGATGACGAAGCACGCCATTTTGGCTCAGTTTTAAGTTATCAGGGGAAGCTAAAAGAGCCTTTATTAAAAACAGTGCAGTTTTGGCGTAACCTCGATGCAAAGTCTTTAGAAGGATATTACAGAACATGGAATATGTTTGATAACTACGGACAAGGACCAATGCGCTCGTCATCGGTATTTAACTTTTTTAGACCCGATTACCAGCCAGCTCAATTACGTGATGATGAATTAGTAGCCCCCGAATTACAAATTGCAGGCGATGCGACGCTAATAGGCACCATGAATGAGCACTTTGCCGACTTAGTATGGAGCGCAGCCGAGGGGCATAACGATTTAAACTCAAGCGGATTATACGTATATATTAAAAATGATATGAACACCTTAAAAAAGGAGGGTATTAATACTTTGCTTGATGAGTACAACGTTTTATATTTTGCAGGCTCAATGAGTGCCGACACTCGCCAAGCATTGCTTGATTTAGATGCGTACTTTGATGATGACCAATATCGAGAACGGGTATCGTATTTGCTTTATATGATTGCTATTTCACCTGAATTTAATTTGCAGTATTAGGAGAGGCATAATGAGCATTAATAGAAGACAGTTTTTGTCGTTATGTGTAAAAGGTGGCGTATCGGCAGCGGCGTTAACTAGTTTACAACTTCAAGCATTAACAGGTTCGGCAAATGCCGTTGAACTGGGCGACTATAAAGCCTTGGTATGTATATTTTTATATGGCGGAAATGACTCGCTTAATATGCTAGTACCATTAGAGGGCGAGCAGCGTAATTTGTATGAACAGAGCAGACAAAACCTTGCAGTAGCTTCGCCTATTGCACTAAATAGTACAACTGTATTTGCTGGTGGAGTAGGGCTGCATCCTTCTCTTTTACCAATTAAAAGTGTGTTTGACTCTTCTAACTTAGCGTTTGTTGGCGGGCTTGGCACTTTACTTGCTCCTACAACAATTGATGATTATAAAAATAAAACAGTGGTGCTTCCCAAGCATTTATTTTCGCATAATGATCAGCAGGCGTCGTGGATGTATGGACGTGAAAAACAGTCTTTAAATAGTGGCTGGGGGGCACGTTTATTGGAGCGTTTAGATCAGCAAGATCAGTTTGCCGCTAATATATCGCTTGATGGCACAAACCTTTGGCAAACGGGTAGTCAAACTAAAGCATTTGCACTTAACAAAAGTGGAATCAGTAAAATTAATGCATTTGGTGGCTACCAGCCTCGTACAGATCACGTAACCAATATAATGAACCGTATAATGGGCAATACTCAGCACCCGCTTAGCAGTGCTTATGCTAATAGTTTTAAGTCGGCAATTAATAACACCCAAGCGATGAACAATGCACTCGAAACAGCGCCTGAGCTAATTACGTCATTTAGTGATACGAGTTTATCAGAGCAATTAGCTGCGGTAGCTAAAACTATTAGTGTGCAGTCAAAATTAAGTACTCAGCGCCAAGTGTTTTTTGTATCTATGGGTGGATTTGATACGCACGATGATCAACTTGATACACACCCTGCATTATTAAGTACGTTAGCCCAAGGGCTTAGCGAATTTGATAGTGCTATGAAAGAGCTTGATGTTGCCGACAAGGTAACTGCGTTTACTATGTCGGATTTTGGTCGCACACTTACCTCTAATGGTGATGGGACTGACCATGGTTGGGCAGGAAACCAAATAGTAATGGGTGGTGCTGTAAAGGGTGGTGATATATATGGTGAGCTTTTAACTCAACATTTAGATGGACTGCAAGACACAGGTGGTGGGCGTTTAATACCACAAGTAGCTAATGAGCAGTATTTTGCTACATTGGCTCAATGGTTTGGCGTACCGCGTTCAGAACTTGTTGATATTTTCCCTAACTTAAATAATTTTGATCAAACAACATTGGACTTTTTTGTTTAATTAGCCGCTAATGGTAATCCAAAAACATTTATTAACGTACAAAGTAGTCGGCTAGTCGCACTAGGCTGTTTGAAAAATAATAATCACACATAATAATGGAGCAATTTAATGAAAATTTTAGTAAGCCTTGTAAGCTTAATCGCCTTTTTACTGGTTTTGTTACCGGGTCCTTTGTATAAGTTTGGCGTTGTAGAGCTAGGTACTGCTTTTGCTGGCTTTAAATTTGGTGTTTACGCTGGTGGTGCAGCGCTTTTACTGCTTTTAGTGCAAGTTATTTTTATGCGTAAAACAGTCACACTTGGTAGTGCTGCAACTGCTGTTATATTTTCGGCGATAGCAATTGCAATGCCTTTAAATATGATGAACACAGCTAAAAGTGTACCGCCAATTCATGATATTTCTACCGATTTAGTTAACCCGCCGGAATTTATAGCTATTGCCCCTCTTCGTGCTGATGCGTCAAATCCTGTGGAATATGCAGGTGAAGAAACCGCAGTACAACAACGTAAAGCTTATCCAGAACTCGCAACACTTAATTTTGCCCAATCAAAAACAGATCTTGTTAAAGCAACAGAGCAAGCAGTTCAAAACTTAGGTTGGGAGTTAGTAAATACAGATATAAGTAAAGGCATTGTTGAGGCAACAGAAACAACAGCATGGTTTGGCTTTAAAGACGATGTAGTTGTGCGTATTAATGATGAAGGCAGTGAACGTTTTGTTGATATTCGTAGTAAATCGCGCGTTGGTCGTAGTGATTTAGGAAAAAATGCAGAGCGCATTCATACATTAATTAATGAGCTAAATGCTGTACTGACAAAATAACTAAATTTAGCGCCTAAGTTACCAGGGCGTGTTGACCTTTCGTGGGTGAATTTACAGCAGTATGTTTGGTTTTTAGGCAAGGCAGAGCCTATGTAGTGTGGTTACTTCCCATAAATAGGCGATAACGCAGCATAAATACCAAACATGCGCTGCCCTTTGGGTTCTTTCTAGGGACGATTAACTCTTTGTTGCTCGGTTTTTACTTAGCCCGCTAGGTTACAAACCTCGCGCCGCGATTAAATCCCCCCTAGATTGAACAAATTTCAATCCACAAAGAACAACACGCCCTAGCACTAACAATTAAGCCCAAACACTGTTTGGGCTTTTTTTGTGCCTATTTTATATTGTCAGGTTCTATTCACAGGCAATGTACTATGCTATTGATGATTTAAATTTTTAACAACTATGGAGTTATTATGAAAACAGTAGGATATGCAGCAAAAAGTCAATGTTCTGAACTTTCAGAGTTTTCTTTTGAGCGCCGCGATTTACGAGATAACGATGTAGAAATTGAAATTTTATACTGTGGTGTGTGCCATTCAGATTTACACGCCGTGCGAAACGATTGGGGTGGCAGTGATTATCCGCTAGTGCCTGGTCACGAAATTGTAGGTAAAGTCATGTCGGTAGGTAGCGACGTGAAAAAATATAAACAAGGCGACACTGTTGCTGTTGGTTGCATGGTTGACTCGTGTCAAAGTTGCGATCAATGTGATAATCACGAAGAGCAATTTTGCAGAGAAGGCATGATAGGTACATACGCAGGTAAAGACCGTATTACAGGTGAAATGACCCAAGGTGGGTATTCTAAACATGTTGTTGTACGTGAAGAGTTTGTACTTTCAGTACCAGAGAGTTTAGACCTTTCGCGCGTTGCGCCATTGCTTTGTGCTGGTATTACTACTTACTCACCACTGCATAAATGGGGCGTAAAAAAAGGTAGCCGAGTGGGTGTAGTTGGCTTAGGCGGACTTGGTCATATGGCTGTTAAAAATGCAGTTGCGATGGGTGCAAGCGTAACGGTTATTGGTCGTAGTGAATCTAAAAAAGATGATGCCGTTAAATTAGGTGCTCAGCATTACTTAGTGTCATCGAATGACGAAGACATGAAAAAAGCACAATCAGCATTTGATGTAATTATAGACACTGTACCGGTAAAGCACGACCTATCTGTATATACACCATTGCTTGATGTAGATGGTACTTTAGTTATTGTTGGTCAGGTTGGTCCGGTAGATGAAGTAAATACAGTACCATTATTAACGGGGCGTCGTCGTATTGCCGGTTCGTTAATTGGTGGTATTGAAGAGACGCAACAAATGCTCGATTTTTGTGGTGAACATAATGTGCTACCAGAGTGTGAGATGATCAACATTGACGAAATTAATACAGCATACGAGCGAATGGAACGCTCTGATGTTCGTTATCGTTTTGTTATTGATATGGAATCGTTAAGCGCATAGTTAACGCTAACTATTTAATAAAGAGCTGCTAATATGCAGCTCTTTTTATTTGAGTTATTAAACCTCAGCAGCGATGCTCTTTTTATTCATTTGAAAGTAGCTAAGAATCCACATAATAAATCCACCTACAAATAAAGCGGCTGCAACATAGCCCGTTTGATTAGGCGCAGCACCTTGCGCTATTGCAATTCCACCTACCCAAGGACCAATTGCATTAGCAACATTAAATGCGCACTGCACTAATGCGCCAATCATTGCGTGTCCATCAGGCGACACGTCCATTAATAATGTTTGTACAAGTGTGGCTAAACCTAGGCTACAACCTATAAAAAATATTACCGCATAAAGCATCCAAATATTATGGCTAGCGGTTACATAAGCAAAAGCGAATACAGTAGTACAAATAAGTACCAAACCAGTGGTTTTAATTGCAGATTTATCGGCTGCTTTACCAAGTACATAATTACCGAGGGTTGAGCCTATACCAAACATTACCATTGCAATAGATATTGTATAAGGCGCTGTTTTTGTTACATCTAAAATAGTATCTGCAATGTAAGTATAAATACAAAATACACCACCAAAACCAATAATTACAATGCCTAAAATAGACCACACAAGCTTATTTTTTAGTACGCCAAATTCGTTAAGTAAATTAGATGGCTTAGCATTATCAACATTTGGAACAACTTTATAAACAAAAATAAAAGCAATAAATGCAAGTACGGCAGCGCCTGCTAAACAGTATCGCCAGCTTAGGTTTTGTCCAACAAGTGTAACAATAGGTACACCCACAATTGTTGCAACAGTTAATCCCATAAACACTTTTGACATAAAACTAGCACGCTTACCTTTTGGGGCAATATCAGATGCTAATAAAATAGCCGCGCCAAAATATGCACCATGAGGTAAACCACTTAAAAATCTAAATATGACAAGTTGCTCAAGCGAAGTTGACATAGCGCTCAACCCATTTGAAATAAACATTAAGCTTATAAAAATGAGCAATGCTTTGCGCTTTCTCATATTAGCAGTAGTGAGCATTAAAATAGGGGCACCAACTACAACACCAATGGCGTAAGCACTAATTGCGTAACCACTTTGTGAGGGCGTTGAGCCAAATGTTTCGCTAATTAGTGGCAGCATAGGCATCATTGAAAACTCAGATAATCCTAAAATAAATGTGCCAAGTGCTAATACGAGTAAAATAGCGGTTCTGTTAAGTTGACTAGATGCCGACGTTACATCTGATGTCATAGATGATCCCTTAAGGTTTAATTTTAAAAATGAAACTGCACAATAGATCTTGAATAGGAAATATTATGTGTATGCTTAAATTTTGGTGTGAGAGGGTAGTCTGTGAGGGCGCTATTTTAAGTTAAAAAAAGTACAGAGTCATGCATAAATTAGTGGTTTTATTAGGTTTTTAAAATGTTAATTAGAAGAAAATACTACTTAACATTTATAAAATAAAAAAACTATTTATAAAGCATATATATATAAGATATTAAATATTAGCCGAAAGGTTATTTAAAGCTTATATTTACAGTACAGCTACATATTGATATCACATTAATTTGCTAATTTTTGTACTAATTCACTCCTTAAGGTTTTTATATGTTTGGTATTTCTAAAAGAAACGCAAAAATTGAAGAAATGGAGCTTCAATTAATTCAAAAACAATCTATTTTATCGGCAATTAACAAGCATGTGGCCTATATTGAATTTACACCTGAAGGAATAATATTAGACGCAAACCAATTGTTTTTAACAACCATTGGTTACAGAAAAGAGCAAATAATTGGTAATCATCATCGCATGTTTTGCGAAAGTGATTATGCAAACTCAAGCGAATACAGCCAGTTTTGGCAAGCTTTAAAAGCAGGAAACTCTAAAGCAGGATCATTTTTAAGATACAAAGCTAATGGCGATAAGCTTTGGCTTGAAGCAACTTACTTTCCTGTAGAAGAGCGCGGCGTAGTAACCAAAGTTATTAAAATAGCCTCTGACATTACAACCAGTTATGTACAAAGAAAGGCGCAAGAAGCTATTGCAAATGCACTCGATAAAGCATTAGCTGCAATAGAGTTTACCCCTGAGGGTAATATTTTAAAAGCAAACCAAAACTTTTTAGCAACAATAGGTTATAGCTTAAAAGACATTGTAGGCAAGCATCATAAAATGTTTTGCACTAAAGTGTTTTATGAGAAAAATCCACGCTTTTGGAATGAATTAGCGCAGGGTCAATTTAAGTCTGGAAAGTTTAAACGCATTGCTGCCGATGGTTCAGAAATTTGGCTAGAGGCTACTTACAATCCAATATTAGATAGCAAAGGTAATGTAACTAAAATCATCAAGTTTGCATCAAACATTACTGATCGTATAAACAATAATAATGCAGTGACTGAAGCCGCTGCAATCGCACACGAATCGGCCGTTTCTACAGTAGAAACAGCTAAAAAAGGATCTGAAATACTGCAAAGATCCATAGCAAACTCCGACGCAATTGTAAGCCAAGTACTTAAATCGGTAGATTTAATAAAAGACCTTAATGAGCAATCTGCTGTAATAGGCTCTATTGTTTCTACAATTAGTAGCATTGCAGATCAAACTAATTTATTGGCACTTAATGCAGCCATAGAGGCTGCACGTGCTGGTGAATACGGTCGAGGTTTTGCGGTAGTAGCAGATGAAGTAAGGCAACTTGCAGCCAGTACGAGTCGTTCTACTAATGAAATAGCAACGGTTGTTAAAAATAACCAAGAGTTAACTAATGATATATCAAAGCAAATAACGTCAGTTTCAGATTCATCAAAGCAAGGAAGAGAGCTTATTGCTAATGTATCTGAGGTCATTAAAGAGATTGAACGCGGAGCAGATATTGTTTCTCAAACGGTCGCTAAGTTAAATGCTTAATTTATTATATGACCTTTTAGATTAAACACACCTAACAACATTCTAAATTGATAAAGTGCGACAATATGTCGCGCTTTTGCTTTTGCAACTCATTATATAATTACGCCAATTATTACAGTGGCATAAATTAACAATGGTTTATAAAAGCAAAACTCAAAAAACATATTTACTAACGCCTGTCGCACTTTTTATCAGCGGTGTGCTATCTCCTTTTGCATTTGCCGACGATACGTCTTTAGAAGTGATTGAAGTACACGGACATGCTCAAAATAAGCATTTAGCACTTGGTTCGTCAGAATCGTTATTAAGTGATTTAGGTGTCGACTTTTCAGCAGCGGGCGGCGTATCTAACCTACCTATTTTAAATGGTTTAATGGGCGACAGAGTTAAAGTGTTAGTTGATGGTGCAGATGTAACCGCTGCATGCGCTAATCATATGAACCCGCCACTGTCGTATATATCTGCTAATCAAATTACGTCTTACAATGTAGTTGCCGGCGTGTCGCCAGTAAGCGCGGGTGGCGATAATATTGCCGGTGTAATAAGCGTTAACTCTATTTCACCACAGTACAGCGATAGCAGTGAATTAAGCTGGCATTCGGGTTATGTGTCGGCAAAGTACAGTAGTGTTGATAATGGACGTAAACTTGGCGTGGGTGCTCGTTTAGCAAGTGATACGTTTAGTTTTAATTATCAAGGCTCGTTTAGCGATGCAGATAGTTACGAAGACGGTAATGGCGATGTAGTGCTTGATACATTGTATCGTGCACAAAATCATAGTTTAACCGCAGCTATGCGCGATGATAAACAGCAATTAGTTATAAAGCTAACGCATCAAAAAATCCCGTATCAGGGATTTGCAAATCAGTATATGGATATGACCGATAACACCAGTTACGGTGCAATAGCTCAATACAAGCGCTCCTTTGAAAACAGCGAACTTGAAGGGCAAGTTAACTGGCATAGTGTAAAGCACGAAATGGGTTTTTTCAGTGAAGAAAAAACAGGCATGATGCGAATGAAAACCGATGCACAAGATATAAGTACGCAGCTTAAATGGCGTATCGCGCTTGATAAAAACAGCAGTATTTTACTCGGTCAAGAATATTACAATTACAGCATTGATGATTGGTGGCCAGGTATTGAAGGCTCAACCATGATGGGACCAGACGATTACGTAAATATAAATAACGGTAAACGAGAACGAATAGCGGCATTTGCAGAATTTGAGAGCCAAATAAATACAAAGTTATGGTTAAACGCAGGCGTACGTATTGAAAGTATTAATACCCACGTTGGAGAGGTTCAATCTTACAACGATGGTATGAGCATGACGGATATGGACGATATGGACGATATGAGCGACATGGGTAGTATGGAAAGTATGACCATGAGCGATACGTCTACAGATAATACCATCGCTGCTGAGAATTTTAATGCTGGCGACAGAGATAAAACCGACACTATAGTTGATGCTAACTTATTAATTAACTACCAAATAACAAATTATGATGAGCTGCAACTTGGTCTTGCCCGTAAAAACCGAGCGCCTAATTTATACGAGCGATACAGTTGGGGTGTAAGCACCATGGCAACCACCATGATTGGTTGGTATGGCGATGGTAATGGCTATATTGGTAACCCTGATTTAGACGTTGAAACAGCGCATACAATAAGTGCTACTTATATTAAATCGGCTAAAGATGACCGCTGGCGATTAAGCACCAATGTTTGGTATACAGATGTGAGTGACTATATTGATGCTGATATTGTAAGAAGCTTCAATAGTTATGATTTGGACAATACAGCGCGTAACATTTTTCAGTTTACTAATGTAGATGCTATTTTGTATGGTGCAAAAATAGATTTAACAGCCAACATTTATGAATCTAAGCAATTAGGTAACTGGCAGTTACACGCTAATGTTACTAATACGAGAGGCAAGCGCGACGATACTAACCAACCGCTTTACCAAATTAAACCATTGCAAACTCAGCTAGGTATTAGCCAGCAAATAGGTCGATTTGACAATGCGTTATCTTGGCAATGGGTAGATACTAAAAGCCGTGTAGATAATAATCGTTTTGAAAACCAGACAGGCAATTATAGCTTGTTAAATTTAAGCTCTAAAGCAACATGGAACGCATTAACGCTAAGCGCTGAAGTAAGTAATGTGTTTGATGAATATTACCAGCTCCCACTTGGCGGTGTAAGTATTGCAGCGCTTAAACAAGATAGCAGCAACGGGTTTGAGCAATTAGCAGGGCAGGGGCGCTCATTTAATGTAAGTGCTAGCTATGCGTTTTAAATAACCTCATATTCAAATTTAAAATAAAGCGAAAGCCATAACCATGTTATGGCTTTTTTATGTGCTTTAATTATTAAGCCGTAAACTTATTTTTATGAAATGTTTGTACGCAAAAAGCGTTCTATTAAACACGCTTGTATTAATTTTACAGCGTTATTTTAAGGCAATGCAGTAAAAAGCAGTAACTTGTTCATCACCCAATAATTAGGAAATACAGTGTTTAAGCAATTTAAAAATAAAGTGATGGGTGCGCCAACAGCTATGGCCGGTTTAGCTTTGGGTATTGCTAGTATGGGGTGGGCATGGGAGAACGTTTTTAATTTAAACTCCCAAGGGCAATTTTTGGGAGCGGTACTAGCTGGCGTATTAGTTTTACTTTTGGCTGCTAAGTTTTTACTACACCCTCATTTATTAAAAGCCGATTTAGCACACCCAGTTGCAGGAAGTGTGATCCCTACATTTGCAATGGCTAATCTTGTTATTTCAAACTCAGTTGGGCAATTTAATTCATTAGCTGGTGATATTATGTGGGTTTTAGCTTTTGTGCTGCATCTCACATTTTTGGTGAGTTTTTTATACCAGCGAGCAAAAAAGTTTAACTTTGAGGATATGGCGCCCAGCTGGTTTGTGCCGCCAGTGGGGATAATTATTGCAGATGTTACTTTTTCGGGAAATCCGACATTAGCATGGTTAGCTTATAGTGCGTTAGTCATTGGTATATCAACCTACGCCATAATGCTGCCAATTATGTTTTATCGCTTTTTATTAGCATTAAAAAGTGACTACGAAATACAGCCAACACTTGCCATTTTAGCAGCGCCTGCCAGTTTAACATTAGCGGGATATTTTCATATTGTAGCTAATCCATCACTCTTTATAGTGGGCGCATTATTTATATTAGCGATAATAAAAACACTGATTGTTTATGTGTTATTTATAAAGTTATTACGCAGACCTTTTACGCCTAGCTACGCTGCCTTTACGTTTCCAATGGTTATTGGGGCAACTGCATTATTTAAAATGGCTGATTGGATGCAAAGTATAAACCTCGCAATACCATATGTAGATGCAGTTAATTACTTAGCTACGTTTGAGCTTATAGTTGCCACGGCAGTAGTGTGTTATGTAAGTGGTCGGTACTTTTGCCACTTTAAATTATCAAAACAACAGGTAACGTAAAGTTACTCTTGGATTACCTGTGGCTCATTACTTTCTTGTTCAGCTAGTTTTTCGCGCTCAGCTTTTGACACATAAGACGGTTTATTGCCTTTGTGCAATTTAGCGTTAGTGCGTTTATCTTTCTTTTGAAATTTAGTGACGATTTTTTTACGACGGTTCACAATTAAATACCCTGTTAATTTTAAGTCGCGCATTATACAGCCATCCTCATAAAAGCTGCTATATAAATATTCAGCTTAAGTTACCTGTGTGTTTAGCGTAAAGAGCTATAAGTAAGCGCTTCATAGCGTTATAATTACCGCTCTTAGTTATTAATTAAATGGGAATTGTTTTGAAAAAGTTAGCTTTAGCCAGTATTGCTTTATTTGCGTTTGGTGCTCATGCGCAGTTAAATAAAAATATTGATAGCGTTGCCGATTACGCAGTAAATACCTACCAAAATGCTCAAATACACACACTTACTAACTTAGTGGCTTTTCCGACCGTTAATAAGAGCGATATTGCCGCTCCTCAAAATCCCGATTTTATTGGGTTTAAAGCACTTTTAAAAATGAAAGCCGCAGAGCTTGGTTTTGACTATCAAGATTTAGGGTACACCGTATTAATAGGTATGGGCGAGCAAAGCGAAAAAGTAACGGTAGTAACGCACGGCGACGTGCAACCTGCTAATGCTAGCAAATGGAAACAAAGTCCTTTTATTATTGATACATCTGAGCCGGGTAAATTAGTTGGTCGTGGTACGGAAGACGATAAAGGTGCAATAGCAACAGCGCTTTACGCCATGAAAGCAATTAAAGATAAAGGCATAACGCTTAATAACCGTATTGAGCTGATGATTTATCTTGCTGAGGAGTCTGATTGGGGTCCGCTAACTAAATTTATGAAAACGTATGAGCAACCAAAATATGCAGTAACGATTGATGCATCATATCCTGTAGTGGTTGCCGAGAAAGGCTGGAGCTTAATTGCTCCTACCTTTAATGCAACATCGCCACAAACGGGTTTATATGTAAAGGATGTAACTGGCGGTGCGTTTAGAAGCCAAATTCCAGAAGACGCCAGCTTAGTACTTCACAATGCAGACGCTGCACTTATTAATACATTAAAAGCAAAAGCCAAAACATTAAATAAAGTTGAGTTTAACTTTAGTGAGCAAAATGATGCCTTAGCAATAAGTGTTAAAGGTATGTCGGCGCATTCATCAGAGCCGGAGTCGGGTATAAATGCGATTGCGTATTTAGCTGAGTTATTTAAAGGCGTGGAGCTTGAAAATAACAGTGACGGCGAGCTAATCGACTTTGTAAATCAGTTAATTGGTTTAGATATTCATGGTAAACAGTTTGGCGAAATAGCCTATAAGCACGAGTTTATGGGTCCGATGACAGTGGCACCAACAGTTATTGAGCGCGATGGTAATGCGCTAACACTTGCTGTAAATGCACGTCGCCCTATGGGTAAAGACGAAGCTGTATTACAAAAGCAAATTGATGATGCGCTCGCTAATTGGCAAGCCACTAACAATGTAACGCTTGCCAACATAGAAACAATTATTGGCACACCTATGCTGCTTGATAGCGCGCCGCATGCACAAAAGCTGCTTGATATTTTCAAGCATTTTACGGGCGACGAAAAAGCTGACTTTGTATCAATAGGTGGTGGCACTAACGCAAAGCTGTTTGATAACGCGGTATCGTTTGGTCCTTCAATGCCAGGTAAGCGCTACACCGGTCACTCAGAGCATGAATTTATGACCATTGAGCAACTTAAGCTTAATTTACGTATGTACACAGCAATGATGATAGAGCTAGGTAATATGTAGTTTAAGCGTACTTAGATTCAATAAGATTTAAATAATAGGTGTTGAGTATTAATCAGCACCTATGTCCTCAAAATTTACTTCAGGCAAGTTTTCAAAGCTTGGTTTGGCAAATAAATACCCTTGCATAAGCTCAACACCTGCGTTTTTAAGCCATATATATTCTTGTACTGTTTCAATCCCTTCAGCCAATGGGGTTATGTTTAAATCGCGAAACATATTTAAGCAATGAGTTACTATTAATTGGCGTTTTTTGTCGTTGCTTATATCGCGTATGAGCGCCATATCAAGCTTAATAATATCTGTTTGAAAGTCAGCCAGTAGATTTAAACCAGAATAACCTGCACCAAAGTCATCGGTGGCGGTTTTAAATCCGAGAGACTGATAGTAATCAACAACGCGTTTAATGTGTGCGGTGTCTTCTATTTTTTCTACTTCAGTAAATTCAAACATAATATTTTGAATTGGGAAGTTATACTTTTTTGCCGCTTCTAGTGTGGTGCGTATACATCGCTCAGGTTTATAAATAGCATTAGGTAAAAAGTTAATGCTTAGCATTGATGTTATGCCCAGCTTTGAGGCTAGTTGAATGGCTTTAATACGACAAAGCTGATCAAATGCATAGCGGTTGTCTTCATTCACTTTTGAAATAATAGAATAAGCAGACTCGCCATTTAAACCTCTAACCAGTGCTTCATAGCCATAAATAAGGTTAGTTTTACAGTTTATAATTGGTTGAAAAGCCATTGAAAAATCAAATTCGAGATCGTTAGCATCAGCACAGTTATTACACGTAACTTTTTCGCAATCTTTTGATTTTTCGCTCATTTAGCTCATCCTCTTATGTTTATTTGTTTAAGGTTAGTTGAAATTAGAGCCTAACACAAACGGATTAAAGTATTGGGTTTTATGCATTGATGCATGATAAATAACTACATTTTTAGGTGGGGAGTAATGACTAATGTCATGCTATTTAATGACATTTAGCAGCTGTGCACGGTGCTTGTTAAAACAATAATAGTGGCATACATTATTTGGAGAATAAAAATGAGCAATACAATGACATTAGGCAAAAAAATTAAAACATATCTACTTATTTTAACTTTACTCACCGTTATAAATTTACTAACTTCGCCTAGTTATATATGGATAGTATGGCCAGTAATTGGGATGGGAATAGGGCTTGTAGTAAGTACTTTGAGCTGGAATAAACCTAAAAATAATTCTTTATAATAAGCAAGCCAAGTAATTACTTACTTGGCTTTTTTAGTAAGGAACTGTCTACATAGTTGAATCTAAATAGTTAAGTCTAAATAGTTAAAATGCTGATTGAAGTGTCGCATCTAGTGATATTTCGGTATTTAAGAGTTTTGATATAGGGCAGTTCTTTTTGGTTTGCTCACATAATGCTTGAAACTGCTCATTTTGAATATCATCAATACGCGCTTTTACCTCAAGGGCAATATGCGTCACCGAAAAACCATCATCTACTTCATCAAGGCTTACAGTGGCTTTAGTATCAATTTTATCTGCGGTAAAGCCTGCATCACCTAATGCAAGTGAAAGCGCCATGCTAAAACATGCACTGTGCGCTGCACCTACTAATTCTTCAGGGTTTGAGCCTGCTTTATCTTCAAAGCGGGTATTAAAACCATAAGGTTGTTTATTAAGCGCGCCACTTTGAGTTGATATGCTACCTTTGCCTGTTTTAATGTCGCCAGACCATGTTGAACTTGCCGTTTTTTTAATCGTCATCATCTTCTCCTTGCTTGAATGTAAGCTTTTCAGACTAGATAGGCGTTATTTACAAAATAAGTCTAAATAAAAGCCTTAAAGCACTAATTACTGATGATGTTGCAAAATAGACGCCAGTTACATGAGATCTAACTACAGAAAAATTAAATCTATAAATAGTAATATTTAATTTAAAGGTATTTGGCTCCTCATGTAACTGTGTTTATTACTAAAATAAGGGAATGAATAGTTGAAGCAATAAAAAAATCACTCCTCGATTTATAGTTAATTCACCCTCAATTTTAAATGAGATATTCATTTAAACTTCTCCTGTATTTGATTATTAAAATACAGCATATAGTAGATTTAAATCAAATAAAAGCCTTTATTATCAATGATTTAGTTGACGGTTTCGTCAGTTGAGTTATGTTGTTGTCATTTATAGATTTATTTAAAGGAGTAAATAAATTTTTTTTTAGATGATTTGGTAGTCAATCATTTTTTCTTAAAGAAGATTTGGTTTTATTTATTACGCTTGCAACGCTCTGAGCAGTAAATAACGTTATCCCAGTCGCGTTGCCATTTTTTACGCCATGCGAAAGGTTTATTGCAAATAGGGCATATTTTTTGAGGCAAGTTTAGTTTTTTGTGCGCCATACTTACTTAGCCTTACTGTTACTTTCAGTAATACTTTTAGTGTTAGTTTTATTTTTCGCTTGGCTTGTTTTTGGTGTAATTGCAACGTGCTTTCTAAGAATTTTCCCTATGGCGCGTTTAACGTCGGCTCGCTCACGGTATTGCCATAAGCGCTCGCGTGCTTCTTTTGAGGCAGTGGTTAAATCAAGCATGGGTTCTGGGTAATCCTCTCCTAGTTTAAAGTCATTAAAGAGTGCTTCCATCGGAGTTTGCTCCCAAGGCTGATGTAAGTATTCAATGGGGAGTTTTTCAAGTTCGGGGCACCACTTTTTTATAAATGCGCCAGTTGGGTCTTGATCTTCCGACTGCTTAATTGGGTTGTAGTGCCTAATGGTATTAATGCCGGTTACTGAGGCTTGCATTTGAATTTGCGGGTAGTGAATACCTGGTTCAAAATCTAAAAAATAATTAGCTAAAGGAAAGCTTGCTTGCTGCCAGCTTATATTTAAATGATGCGTTACAAAGCTCACAAGCATCGCGCGCATTCTAAAGTTTATGTAGCCGGTGGCTTTTAAACAGCGCATGCAAGCGTCAATAATTGGAATACCGGTTTGACCTTGCGCCCAACGTTCAATATCGTTTTTCACATGTTCATCATCACGGTACGGAAATACATGATAACCCGGATTAAGGGCTAAAAATTCCATAGAGCATTCGCTCTCAAACTTTTGCATAAAGTGGCAGTGCCAATGCAAGCGCGATACAAACGCTGCTAGTGGGCGTTTCCAGCCTCTTTTATCAGGGTGTTTTGAATGATATTCATCAATTGCCATTTGATACACTTGCCTAAGGCTAATATTCCCCCACGCTAAATACGGGGAAAGCCGAGAGCAATGTGTTTGGCTTAAACTTGGGCTCGATATTCCTTTTTGATAACCTTTTCCACGCTCGGCAAAAAAACTTTGCATTACAATTCGCGCATGCAGCGGACCGCCTTGTTGAAAGCTGTCGTGATCTTGCGTGTAGGTAGTTGGTAGCGCTGGTGCTTGGTAGTTGTTGAGGGTAATTGTTTTTATGTTTTTCCAATTAGGAACAGCAATAGGTGCTTGCATTGTTTGCTGCCAGCGCTCGTTCCAATTATTACGATTTTTTTTACCGCGAATAACCGCGCCTGTTTGCGACTCTTGCCAGTTAATGTGGTTATGCTGGCACCAAATTTTAATAGCTTTATCGCGCTCAAAGGTTTTGTTTAAGCCTATTTCTTGATGGCTATATATATTTACTATTTCAAATTGTGCCTTTAATGAATCAAGTAAGTCGCTCATGTTTAAATTAAATATATAAACGCGAGTATTAAATCGAGCTAGTTGGTTGTTTAAATCAACGATTGACTGGTATACAAAACGCCAATGCCGCTCATTGTAATGTGCGTCTTTAAGTAACAACGGCTCAAAGTTGTAAAGCAATAAGGTAGGTAGCTCATTGTTGAACGCATTTTTTAAAGGCTGATGATCGCTAAGGCGTAAATCGCGTTTAAACCAGACTATGTTTATTTTTTTGTTCATGTATCAGTACATTGTTTTAAAAGAGAAAATGAATTAGCTTAGTACTACATGTATACGTAGCTAATTAAAATTTCGATTTAGTATTTAAGTATTAATAAGGAAAGTAATGTTTTTAGATTTAACCGCAAATAAAGATCTCAATGTTTATTCGTATTTAGTTGGTAGTATTAGCCCTCGTCCAATTGCATGGGTAAGCACACTAAGTAGTGATGGTGTCGCTAATGTAGCGCCTTATTCATTTTTTACAATTGCAAGTTGTAATCCACCGGTACTGAGCGTTACTCAAGTAAATCCACGCGATAAGGCAATTAAAGACACGTTAATTAACTTATTAGCGACTAAAGAGTGCGTGATTAACATTGTAGGTCATGAGTTAGTTGAAAAAATGAATCAAAGCTGTGCTAATTATCCAAGTGATGTAAGTGAGTTTGACGCTGCAAATATAGCTAAAGTTGATAGCAAAATGGTGGCAGTTCCAAGTGTAGCTGGCTCGAAAGTACGTTACGAGTGCACGCTACGTGACGTTATTACTTTTTCAAACGAACCCGGTGGTGGGCAAATGATGCTGCTAGACATCGTTGGCATTAGTATTGACGATGAAGTGCTTGTTAATGGCTATATTGATCCTGCACATTTAGACACTGTGGGTCGAATGGGTGGTGATTACTATTCAACAACGAGAGATAAATTTACAGTAAAGCGCCCTGAGTTGTAAAAGAGAGGTATTTACCTTATTTAATGCACATTGTTTGCACTTTTAATTGTTAATGTTGTTTTATTAAACGTTAACATAAAGGTTGGATCATGAAAAAGCATTCAAAAACAAGATATTATAATTTAGGTAAAGTATTTACACTTAGTGCGCTTTGTATTGCTTTAAGTGCATGTAATAGCGATTCAAGTAGTTCAACAGAAACAGATGTGGTTGAAAATAGCGCTCCAACAGTTGATGCCGGTATTGATCAAACCGTTAATGCGGGCGATACCGTTTATTTAAGTTCAACGGTTGAAGATGACGGTGAAGTATCAGTTAGTTGGTCACAAACATCGGGCACTACCGTTAGCTTATCTTCAAATACAGCAACCTCAACTGAATTTGTTGCACCTGAAGTTTTAACCGATGAAGCACTCGTATTTGAACTCAGTGCAAATGACGGTACTAATGATGTTGTTATTGATACCGTTACGGTTACGGTAGTGGCGTCATCAGATTATGATGGTGATACCAGTGTAAAACTCTCTAGCTGGTTAATTAATAATGATACAACCTCTACTTATATACAAAACAATGGCGCAGTGGTTGAAGATGTTCAATCAGTTGAGGTTGTTACCGTTACTGAGGAAGATGCTGACGTTGAATACATGTATGTGCAAACAACTGACATTCCTAAATATGACGTAACGCTTACACAAGACCAAGTAGACACGCTAAATAATCGCCCGCGTGCAGCTACCGATTTTTATAACGGTGTAACCTCTGCAGCAGCAGGTCAAACTATTTCGTTTGGTGAAAATATTGGCTATAACAGCAGCACTGAAAACTGTGATGACACAGGCGGTGCAGGCTATTGGCCTCCAGGACCAGGTTGCCCGACAGAACAAGCAGTTGAGGCGTATTTTCCGATAACACCTACCGATTTATCTGACACTGAAACTTGTGAAACAGGTTTAGGTACAGTTGGCTTAATGGTTAATGGTACCAGTATATTTAACTGGGGCGATGGTATGAGCTACGGTAATAATATTTGGTATACACTAGCGCCAATTGCAGAGCAATACGATGTTGATGTGTGTGGCGGACATGCTGCTAACGGTGAATATCATCACCATTTTTACACTAGTTGTTTAGCTGATTTACTTGAAGATGATGGCGATGCGCATTCACCTATTTATGGGTTTGCAGCTGATGGTTATCCACTTTATGGTCCTTATGAAAGTAACGGTCAACTTGCATTAAGTGGCTGGGAAATGCGTGATTATGGCGCGTCAGAAAGTGAAGGTGGTTGTGGTACTGAGGGTGAGCGAAGCTGTACTTTAGTCGATCAATACGACGTTAGCCTAGGTACACAAACAAGCGATGCAGGACCTGCTATTGGCGCAGAAGTGACTACGCTTTCAGGTAATACATTAAATGCTGATGACGGTTATTATTTTGAAGACTTCTACTATGCACAAAAAACAGTAACTGGTGCACAGTTAGATGAGCATAACGGACATAATACAAACGATGGCAAGGGTTATCATTACCATATAACACTAACGCTAGACAGTGATGGTAAATTACAGCCTTCTTTCCCTTATCAAATAGGGCCTCGTTTTAAAGGCCAATTAGCCGATAATTCAATTGGTCGCTGTGATACTGGCGAAACAATGGGTCCACCACCGGGAATGTAAGGAGTTACTATGCGTTATTTTAAATACGCATTGATCCTAACTACTGCTGCGCTATTGAGCTTTAAGCTCTTTGCGCAGCAGGAAATGATGGATCATAGCCATATGCCTATAGCAGTGCCAAGTGATACGCCAATTCCGGCATTAAGCCTTAAACTATTAAAAGATAGTATGTCGGGTTATAACTTAATTTTAGATACGCAGCGCTATGATTTATCTGTGCCTCCTGAGGGCGCAATGAACATGCAACAAATGATGAGCGTTACTACAAACGATGACACTGGTTTTTTACGAGGACATGCTCATTTGTATATTAATGGGGTTAAAATACAGCGAATTTACGGACATGCATTACATTTACCTGCTAACTTATTTAAAAGTGGTATAAATACCGTATCGGTTACTTTAAATAATCATGGTCATATGTATTGGACCGCTCAGGGCAAAAAAATAGTTGCTACATTGTATGTTAACGATCAAACCAAAGAGTTTATAACATACCGTTTTGAAAGCTTTCCTAGCAAGGTTGAAAACACGCATTAATGAAGATTCATAATAAACTTTTTTTAATACTATTTAGTTTTACTTTTAGTGTTATTGCAGGGCTGGTGGTACTTATACAGTGGAGTATAGGGCAAGGCGTAATTGATTTTGTTAATGCAAAAGAAGTAAAAGCGCTTGAACCACTTGTTGCGCAGCTGTCAAAACAGTACGAACAAACCCCCTCATGGAAACGTGTTGTTGGCGATGACGAAAACTTTAGAGAGCTTGTTGAATCACAACTAGAAAATAGCCAGTTTTTACCTAGGCTATCCGAAAGTCCAGGTCCTCGTGGGCGAATGATGCGACGACCGCCGCCGGATCATATTGGCTTTGGAATGGGAAGCCGCCCACCACCTGAAAATATTGCTCACTACGCATTACTTGATGAAAATAAACAGCGAATAATGGGTAGATACCTCAGCGATTTAAACTATATAAAAACAGCAATTATAGTTGGCGATAAAACAGTTGGTTATTTAGCCGTATCTAAAAGAGACAGCTTAGTTGATGGATATGAGCTTGATTTTTTACAGCAGCAAACTAACTACTTATGGTTTATTGCTTTAGCTGCGGTATTGCTTACATTGCTAGTTACCTTTTTATTGTCTCGCCACTTAGTTAGCCCAGTAAAGCAAATTGCTAACGGTATGCATCGCTTAACGCAAGGTAATTATGAGACTAAGCTTACACTTGAGCGAAAAGACGAGTTAGGTCAATTAAGCGAAGATTTTAATATCCTTGCATTTACACTCGCTAAAGACGAGCAAGTGCGTAAACGCTGGCTTGCCAATATTTCTCACGAGCTTAGAACGCCAATGAGTATTTTGCTCGGTGAGCTTGAAGCTATGTTACTTGGCATACGTGAGCCTAATGCAAAAAACATTAACTCGGCTAACGACGAGGCATTACATTTAAAACGCTTGATTGATGATTTGCATATGCTTAATAGCGCAGAGTTAGGTGGTATGCATTACACTATGCAACCTACTGATATGGCTTTATTATTAAATACTATTGAGCAAAAATATCAGGTTATACTTGAGCAGCACAATATTAAAATTTACCTATTAAATAGCGCTAAGCATATAACGGTACAAGCAGATAAAACCCGGCTTTTACAGTTGCTTGATAATATTTTAATGAACGCGGTGCATTATGCACAATGCACCACTATTTCATTAACGGCTAACAATATAAGCATTAAAGGGCAAACCTACTTAGAGCTTATAATTGAAGATAATGGCGTAGGTGTAGAACAGTCTCATTTATCGCATTTGTTTGAGTATTTATATCGAGTAGATAGCTCGCGTAATCGCCAAGAGGGTGGTTCGGGTTTAGGTTTATCTATTTGCCAGCATATAGTTAAAGGGCATAAAGGTGAAATAGCCGCTGAAAAAGCCACTTTAGGCGGTCTTGCTATTATTATTAGGCTACCAGCTATTTAGCTTTAGTTGATTAATATAAAAAATACGTAACTTGCACTTTATTTGATATGGTATTTTCATCCTAAGTTTGGATTACTAATAACAGAGAACTCTATGAGCGAACAAATACTGATTGTAGAAGATGAAGTAAAGCTGGCTAACTTAATGAGTGACTTTTTAAGCAGCCATCATTTTGTTACTCATCAAATACATCACGGAAATGAAGTATTACCTTGGCTTGAAATTAACAGACCCAGCGTAATTTTGCTCGATATAATGTTACCTGGTCAAAGTGGTATTGAATTGTGTAAAGCAATTAGACAGTTTTCTAATGTGCCTATTATTATGGTATCGGCAAAGGTAGAAGAAATTGATCGCTTGCTTGGCTTAGAGCTCGGTGCAGATGATTATATTTGCAAACCATTTAGTTATGCCGAGCTGGTGGCTCGTGTAAAAGCTATTTTAAGACGTCTCAATAGCGAAGAGCCAAAAGCAACGGTTATGCAACTTGACGAAAGTACCTACACTGTAAAATTTAAAACCAGCTGTATTGAGCTTACTAACTTTGAATTTCAGTTATTTAAACCTTTGTTTAATAACCCAAACCGTATTTATTCGCGAGACAGTTTAATGGATACAATGTACGCCGATCAGCGCATTGTGAGCCACCGCACTATTGATAGTCATATAAAAAAGTTACGTAAAAAACTTGATGAGTTAACTCAAACCGACAGTGTAATTCAATCGGTTTATGGTGTGGGTTATCGCTTTGTTCATCCACAAGGGTAGTGAATAAAAACAAAGCGTTTTAAATTAGCTTATATTTTAGTTAAATTACATAAGCATGATGAGTAACTTAAGTTACTCATCGTCATCTGAGCCGCTAATGCGCGCTAATCGTTCTTGTTCTTCATCAGCTGCTGCTTGAATTTCTTCCAGTATTGCACCAACATCAGCATCTTCACTATCATCTTCAAACTCGCCGGTAAGAGTAGAGTTTGGCGTTAAGTTTGCTTCTTCAAATAATGACCACATTTCTTTAGCATATTGAGTTTGCAGCAGTTCTGGAGCAAATTCACTGTAATAGCGGCGCATATTATTTACATCACGCGTAAACATGGCTTCGGCGCTGTTATTTGCTGAAGCATTAACTGCTTGCGGTAAATCTATAATAACGGGACCTTTATCGTCCACTAATACATTAAACTCTGATAAGTCACCGTGGATAATACCAGCGCAAAGCATAAGCATGATGTAGTGCATCATTAGTTTATGTTGTTCAATAGCTTCTTGTTCGCTTAGTGTTACATGACCAAGTTGCGGTGCTACGTCGCCAGCATCATCAGACACTAACTCCATAAGTAATACACCATCAATGCAACCGTATGTTTCTGGTACACGTACACCGGCATTCGCTAAACGAGATAACGCATCAACTTCGGCATTTTGCCAAATTTCTTCTTCTAATTGACGACCATAACTCGAACGTTTACCCATAGCACGTGCTTGACGACCGCCACGTACTTTTCTGCCTTCTTGATATTGTGCTGCTTTTTTAAAGCTGCGCTTAACAGCATCTTTGTAAACTTTGGCACAACGTATGTGTTCACCACTGCGAACAACAAAAACATCGGCTTCTTTACCGCTCATTAGTCGGCTGATAACTTCATCGATTAGACCGTCATCGACGAGAGGTTGTAGGCGTTTAGGTATTTTCACAGATTGCCTGCTAAGTAGGATTGGTTATTAATCATTATTTTATCGAAAATGCTCTGTATGTGTTTATATAATTGGCTCAAGCAGTATATCAGCTTTAAAGATTAAGGGCAGTAATGCAACTAGAGCAGTTTATAAAATCTATTAAAATATATAAATAGATGAAATTATTGATTTAAGTAATAAAGTTAAAACAATGCTATTCAAATAGCAAAATAATACATGGCTATACGAATAAAAAAGTAAGATTGTTTTAAATTAGATTATTTATTTTTTATTTCCTCATTATTTGCACATTGTTTGCATTTTTAAAGAGTAATGTTTAGTTATTAACTAAACAGAAGGTTACGACCATGAAAAATTTATCATCACTTGCAGTTATCACATTATTATCGGTTGCTTTTTCAGCAAATGTTGCTGCAAAAAGTGACAGTGAACGTCCTCCAAAGCCTGATTTTTCGACTATTGATGCCGATGGTGATGGTGTAATTAGTTTTGAAGAATTTAGCGCTAAAAAGCCACCACACGGTGATGCGCAAACTATTTTTGACGAAATAGATTCAGACGGTAACGGTGAAATTACTGAACAAGAACTAAGCGATCATAAACCACCTCGCCGCGAACGCTGAAAGGATACTAAAATGATTAACAGTATTAGTGGTTCTGCGAGCTATATGCCGCAACAAAGCAGCCAAGCAGCAAAGTTAACAACAGAACAAAGTGATTTTGTAAAAGAAACACTTTCTGAATTTGACCCTGAAAACTTAACAAGCGACGATGCACAAAGCATCCAAGCCGCTTTTGAAGAACAAGGTATTGCACCCACAAAAGAGCTAGCCGAGTTAATGGGCGAGCTTGAATTTGATGCTAAAAGTATTGGTGATGCATCTCGACCAGAAGGTCAGCGTCCACCTCCGCCGCCGCAAAATTCACTTGAGCAAGTAAATACCGATGATGTTGTTAGTTATTTAGATGAGCTTTTAGAGCAGTATTCAAGCCAGCTTAATGATGAAGATAAAGATTCTATTTTATCTGCAGTCCAAGAAAAATTCGGTTTATCGCAAGGTGATTCAATACTGAGTGTTAAAGCGTAATTATAAATCAAAAGAGTTTGATTTATGTTTTAGGTGTAAAGCCCTGCATTATTTTTTAATGCAGGGCTTTTTTATTTATACCAATGCGTATAAATTTTGAACAGCTTAAAATTATGCGTTTATGGTTAATTTAGGCGTGTTTCTATTTTGCTGGTGCCGTCTTCTTCGGTAAATTTAAATACGAAATCTTTTTTACCATCTTGGTTAATATCGACCAGAAGAATATCTTTATTATTTTTAGGTAATGCTAACTTAAGTTTTTTACGTTTTTTATTAAGCAGTGAATCTTGCTCGCCATAATAAATATACAGTGTTTTTTTGCTGTATTTATAAACAGCATCAATTTTATTATCACCATTTATATCACCTAAGTAGAGTGGGGGATCAATATTGCCGCCGTCCATACTTATTTCAACTTCTAGGTCGAGCTCAATACTTGATTCGCTGGCAAAGGAGCCATCAGGTTGTTGTTTATAAATATTCATTTCGATATCTACATCAGTACTACCGCCACCCATAGCCATTGAGGCAATAGTGCCAAAGCCTATATCTAAGTCCATTTTTTGCAGATCAATTAAACCATCGTTATTAAAATCTGTTTTTAATAACAGCTCACTCGGTCCCTCTGTTTCCAATAACTTAATTGGTGTATTACTAAAGCCATTTTTATTACCCAGATATAAATTATATGCCATTTTTATATCGAGTGAATCCATACCTTGTGCTGGTTTATATTGCTTGGTTATAAAGTCGAGATACCCATCATTATTAATATCAATAAGCTCTTTTATTTTTCGGGTTTCACCACTATTTAGCTCGCCTAATTCAATATTAAAATTTACAGCGGTCATGGTTTCAGCATAACCATCTACTTTGGCATAAAGTACATTGGCGCCGTCTTTATTTAAAAAAACTAAATCATTTAGTCCATCGTGATTAAAATCGATAATAGTGGGTTTGTTATTAATATCTACTTCGAGAGTTAATCCATTGTTTGTAAATTCACCATCAAAAAGTGCTCTTTTTCCAAATGAGTGAGCAGTAAATTCACCCTGTTTATTTTGAGTGTACAAAATAGAGTGATTTAAGTCGGGAAGTAAAATATCACTTAATCCATCGTTATTAGCATCAAAAATAAAATTTATCTTCTCAAACTTATCCACGTGCAAATCATTAAGTACTGATTTGTAATTAAATAATAGTATTGCTTTGTCGCTGCTAGTTTTATAAACGCCATCGCTAGTTAAAATAATAGCTTGTTTATCGTCAGTGCTGGCAAGTGTTGCTACGTCAAAGCCAATGGCATTGCTTGGTAAAATAAGTTCATTGCTTTGCTCGGTCAATAAGTTAACAGCCTCTAATTGTTTTAGTTTTTTATTGTAGGCAAACACCAATGCAGAGTCGGTTGTGACTAATTCATTAGTGGTTTTTATTATCATTGTTTGTGCGGATACCGCGATAGGAGCAAGTAAAATAAGTAAGCTATAACGAAGTGGCTTTAACATTCAAATTCCTTTTATACGATAGTAAAAATATCGGTTGTAATTAGATTTATGCGGCTAAGCCTACACTATAAAATATTAACCCAATGTAAGTAATTGTAAGGTTATGTGTTAACCAGTTTTTTAATGTCAATTTAATTAAGCGCATGGTTGTAACAATTAATTAAATAAAGCACTAAAGTTATTAGGGTTGAGTATGTATTTTTTGTAATTGAACTTATTATTGGGAGTGTATATTTACGTTATAAATTGGTAATTAATTTAATTGCTACAGACCCATTTTAAAATGAAGGTTTATAAAATTAAAAAATCAGCCATTGCAGCTGATTTTTATTTAACCTGAACTTTAATAAATAATGGCTATTATTTAGAAGTCGCTGTCATTATGACGTTCAGCCATTTGCTCTTCTTCAGGTCCCCATGTGCGGTTTACGCGACGACCGCGTTTTACAGCAGGGCGTTCTGATATTTGTGTAGCCCAACGTACAACGTGAGTGTATGAGGCAACATCTAAAAACTCTGCAGCATCATATAAAGCACCCAGAACTAACGATCCGTACCACGGCCAAATAGCGATATCGGCAATTGAATATTCATCACCAGCCATATATTCATTTTCGCTTAAATGACGGTTTAACACATCAAGCTGACGTTTTGTTTCCATGGTAAAGCGATCAATTGGGTATTGCATTTTACTTGGTGCATAGCTATAAAAATGCCCAAAGCCCCCTCCTAAATAAGGAGCCGAACCCATTTGCCAAAATAACCAATTACGGCATTCTGTTTTAGCTTTTAGATCTTTAGGTATAAGTACGTCAAATTTTTCAGCTAAATACTGCAAAATAGAACCTGATTCAAAAATACGAGTAGGTGGCGTTGTTGAATGATCCATTAACGCAGGGATTTTTGAATTAGGATTAATATCTACAAAGTCAGACCCAAATTGATCGCCATCACCAATATTTATAAGGTACGCATCGTAATCGGCATCGGTGCAGCCAAGCTGAAGAAGCTCTTCAAACATAATAGTGGCTTTTTGACCATTTGGCGTTGCAAGAGAGTAAAGTTGAAATGCGTGCTTGCCAATTGATAAGGTTTTGTCATGAGTGGCGCCAGCAATTGGGCGATTAATACTGGCAAATTTGCCACCACTTTCACTTTCCCACGTCCATATTTTTGGGGGCGTGTATTCGTTTTGATCACTCATAAATAACCTCTGTTAGATGAAATACATATAAATGCGATAATACCAATTTTATTAAAAACATGAGCATTCTATTGCATTAAATAACTCACTAACTGCATTAAAAATTATTTATGTAGCACAACTATATGAATAATTTTCGCCTTGTTATTGTGCTATTTTATTTGCGCTATAATAGCTCACTTATTTAATGCTATTGATATAAGTAATAAGTGTGGTCATAAAAATTTAATTAAAGGTGTTTTTTAATATTTAATTTATCGACCTTTTAGCTTGTCGGCTTTTGCAAGTTTGTAGCCTAAAAATAATCCACTTAAGGCACCAAACAAGTGACTTTCGAATGAAATATGAAAACGTTGTGGTAATACACCCCAAATAAAACCGCTATAAAGGACTGCTACAACCACGGCAATAATAATGGATTTTAGTGAACGCCTAACTACGCCGTAGCACAGTATAAAACCCCATAAACCATATATAACACCGCTTAAGCCAACATGGATATTACTGCGACCAAACATCCACACCAACAGCCCACCAACTAAAGCTGTAAAAATAAATACGTTATAAAAGCGTTTTACGCTGTACTGGCAAATTAGCCAGCTTAACACCACAAAAGGAATCATATTGCTGGCAAAATGCCACCAGCTGCCATGTAAAAATGGTGCACATAAAATACCAATTAAGCCTTGAATGCTACGCGGATAAATACCTAAGCCATTGAGATTAATGCCGGGAAGACTATTAATTATCTGCAAAACAAAACAAATAGTAACAACGCTAAAAATTGCAAAGCGTGTGCTGGTTAGTAATAACTGTGTGGTTGGCTTAGCTGCCATATAATCGTCCTAGTTGACTTTAAGAGTTGCCAGTATAGGAATTGTACTTAGTAATGAAAAGCAATTAAAAAAGCACAGCATAAAAGCTGTGCTAATTTTACTAATTAACTCGAACTCTGGCTAAGAGATTTATTACCTAAAATTCAGGTAAATAATCGCTATTAACCTAACTTAGTTAATAGTTTTTTAGCTGCTAGTTCAGAACTTGCAGGGTTTTGACCTGTAATAACTAAACCGTCTTCTAGTGCTAATACGCCCCAGTCGTCAGTTTTTTGATAATCACCACCTTTTTTAATTAGTTCGTCTTCAACTAAAAATGGCACGATATCGGTAAGTTGCACTGCAGCTTCTTCAGAGTTAGTAAAGCCGGTTACTTTTTTACCAGCTACTAATGCATTGCCGTCTGTATCTTTAACATTTAAAAATGCAGCACTTGCATGGCATACCGCAGCAACAGGCTTTTGCTCTTTAATAAAGCTTTCGATAAGCGAAATTGAATCAGTGTTGTCAACTAGGTCCCATAATGGACCGTGACCGCCTGGGTAAAATACAGCGTCAAAATCGCTAGATTTCACTTCACTCAACACTTTAGTGTTTGCCATAAGTGTTTGTGCTGCGCTATCGGCGTCGTAACGTTTAGTTGCATCTGTTTGAAAATCAGAAAGTGTACTTGTCGGATCAATTGGTGGTTGACCGCCAGCTGGAGACGCTAATGTTACTTCAACGCCTGCATCAACAAATGCATAATAAGGGGCTGCAAATTCTTCTACCCAAAAACCTGTTTTTTCGCCAGTGTTACCGAGTTCTGCGTGAGATGTAAGAACCATAAGTATTTTTTTAGACATTGAATATATTCCTTCTGATGATTTGAATTAGTTTATCTTGCTTACCAACTACTATATGCACTAACAGAGCTTTAAACAACGATGATAAATTTAACTTTATTGGTTTAATAATTGATACAATGGAGGGGTTGAATTTAAAATACGCTACGGAGCACATATGAAGGTGTCGTTTGAGCAGTTAAAGAGCATGGTCGTATTTGCGCAAATTGTAGAGCAGGGCAGCTTAACCGCTGCCGCTAAACAGTTAGGATTTACGCGAGCCGTAGCAAGTTATCATTTAAAAAAGTTAGAAACCCAGCTTGAAGTCACTTTATTAAATCGCTCAACTCGCACAATGGCGCTGACTGAAGCGGGTATTGCTTATTATGAGCGCTGTAGAATAATTACCGAACAAGCTAATGCAGCTAATCAGCAAATAGAAAATATAAAGAGTGAGCCACAAGGTTTACTTAAAATTAGCTGCCCTGTAAATGTGGGAATGCAGCTAATTGTGCCCGCAATAAATACGTTTAAGCGCCAATACCCTAAAATTCAAATAGACTTACAGCTTACTGACGATGTGGTTGATATTATTAAAAATGGGTTCGATTTTGCAATTAGGGGTGTGGCACTGAGTGACTCCAACTTGCAAGCAACCAAGCTTACTACAATGAGCACTTGTATTTGTGGCGCGCCGGATTACTTTACACATTTTGGTAAACCTAAAACACCTTTAGAATTGGCAGATCATCAATGGGTGGTTTATCAGCTAGGAAGTAAAACGTTAACACTTTCAAAAGATGGTAAAAAACACGACATTATAATGCAAGGAGGGTTAAGTACTAATAACGCAGCTGCACGTACTGCCTTTGTAGAAGCGGGGCATGGCATTGGGCGTATTCCGCTTTACGATGCGTGGCCTAAAGTACAAGCTGGGCTGCTTGAAATAATATTAGATGATTATAAAAGCAAAGATATTGAACTGTACGGAGTATTTCCGCCAGGAGCTGCAGGCTCTAAAAAGCTACGGTTATTTATTGATTACTTAAAAGCATATTTTGTAAAACAGCATACCGCCTTGGGTATGCTGAAAAGCGTTTAATTATTTTCGCTTTTAAAGCATTTATAAAGCATTTATAAAACACTTATAAAGTACGGCTAAATAATGCAACCGCTTGTTGATACATATTAATTGCAAGGGCTGCATCGTATCGCTCACCTTCATCACGCATAAAGGCATGCTGGGCATTAACTTCTTGCCATTGGTAATTAATGCCTGTGCTTACGCATTGCTGGTATATTTTAGTGCGACCTTCTTGTGGCACATGCGGGTCTTGTTTACCCCATATAAAGTGAATTTCGCCTTGTATATCAGCCATGCGTTCAAATGAGTTATTACCTGATTTTGCCGGTAATGTGTCGCTGTGAATATCAGTCGCGTATAAGCAAAAAGCCGCTTTAATTTCAGGGTTAAGCGCCGCTCTGTAAGCTAAATGCCCGCCAATACATACGCCCATAGCGCCCACTGTACCTGTGCAGTAATGCTGCTGCTTTATAAAGTCGATAATGGCTTGCGTGTCGCTATCATGATGCTCAAGTGGTTTTGCCCACTTATCTGCATTGCCTTTATCTTTACCTGCATCGTCGTAAGCAAGCACAGTGCCCATAGGATTTAACTCGTGAAATACTTCCGGTACGAACACTACAAAACCATGGCTTGCTAAAATAGCTGCGCTGCGAGCAATAGGTGCAGTTTGCTGAAAAATTTCAGAATAAAAAATAATAGCAGGGAATTGCCCTTGCGCCTGAGGGCGATAGATGGTTGTTCGCATTAAACCTGTAGGTGTTGGCAAGTCTGCGTTATGTTGTTGAATTATCATAAAAGCGCTCAGTTAAATAAAATTATATATAATGATATGGTAACTGAGCGCGATAAAATAAACGACTTTTGTTGTCGAGTATTTAAATACTTGCAGGCATTTTATTACAACTAGCGTAATAACTTACGGTAGCCGGCCAATCTGAAAATATAGCCATTACCCCTACGTCTTTTGCGAGCACATCAACGACCGTCATCATATCGCCATCGTTATCTATAACATCAGCAATAGATTGATAGTAATATCCACCGCCTTCATTAAGCGGACCTGAGCGCTCAAGGCTCCATGCAATAAGCTCTAAACCTGCTGCTTTTGCATCAATTGCGTATTGTGATGGCACGATATTATTTTCGTTATCTATTGTTAGCATCATCCAAATTGGAGGGGCTAAAATTTTAACGCCGTCAGCCACAAGTTCATCCATACCAGGTTGCCATGTTAGTGGGTTACTTGGATCAAACCCAGCTTCACTGTCGCGACCATCTAGGTATACGCTTTTATCTGCAAAGTCAGGGTTAGTGTTAATCCAGTATTTTACGTCATCAAGGTTAAACGATTGCGGATAAACTTTTGAGGCTGGCACGCCCATTTGTGTGTACTCGTCTAGCATTTTTTGCGCATATTGCTCTTGCGTCATTCCATCAAATGGCATGCTTACTTGTGGCGATTTAAGTTCTGGGGTCATTTTTACCCCCATCCCATTAAACAGTGCAATGCTTTGTTTATGGGTCATTAATGTGCCATTGGTGGCATATAAATCAGTGCGCCAATTTGGTGTACCATCCATGTAATCGGCAACGGTAGTTGCATTGGTGTTTGCACCATCCATTTTACCTTTAAGGGTTAAAAATTCCGCTAAGCTTATATCACTGGTACAGCATTTAGCTGACGCAGCAATACCATTAGTAGGGTCTGCGGGTGTAAATGGCACACTGCATTTAGCTGCAAGCTCAGGAATGGCTAAAATATTAGTTGTGGTGTGTAAGTCGCATTGAGAGTGACGACATACTAGTTCTTTATCGTTTGTAAATGTAACATCGCATTCAACAATGCCTGCGCCCATTCTGGCTGCAGCAATATAGGCTTCTTTAGTATGCTCAGGGTATTGCATTGATGCACCGCGATGACCAATAGAAAAGTCGGTACGGTAAAAAGGACCTTCACTACAAGATTCTAATTGTGTTTTTAAGTTGCTGTCGCTCATATCATCTACTAAATAATAAGGACGAGTGCCTAGTTGAATATCTGGCGCACTACCACTTGGTACCTCTACAATAATAGGCGTAGGCACTTCAACAATCTCAACTTCTGTGCTGGTAACAACCACTTCTTTTTCTACTATTTCTACATCGTCGTCGCAGCCAGCAAGTGTGGCTAACAATATACAGCTTGTAAGTAAGGTAATACGTTTCATTGTTTATCCTTAAAAAGTAAAATTTGTACTACCTTAATGATTATTAATGACAATTTAGCTACAAACGTATTAATTTACTTTTTTATTAATAACTTGATTCACTAACAAGGCGCCTAACATTATGCTAGCTCCAATACTTAACCTGACTATGTCAGCGTCTCGGTTCCAAATAAGTACATTAATAATAATACCTGCTGGGATAAGTAAGTTATTCATGACTGCCAAGGCACCTACATTTACAAGCGTTGCGCCTTTATTCCATGCAAAATAGCCAAGACCAGAGGCAATAATACCTAAATAAATAAGCACGCCCCACTGGGTAGATGTACTTGGGAGTTTGCTTGCATCACCAAATAAAACGTAGCATACAATAGCAACAATTAACGCCCCAATAAAAAACCAACCAAATATCGCTTTATCGTCAAGTGTATTATTTACCATTAAACGTTTGTAAGTAACTTGCCCTGTTGCAAAACAAATATTGGCAGCCTGTACGAGTAATAAGCCGATTAAAAAGTTGTTGTTTAAGTCCTCATAACGAATTGCAACTGCGCCAAAAACAGCAATAAGTGCAACTATAAAAAACCGTGGATTGAATTTTTTTTCAAGCGCGTCGTTTAATAAAGTAATGTAAATAGGGGTCATTACTGTAAATAACAGTACTTCGGGGACGCTTAAAAATAAAAAGGAGTGGTAGTAAAAGCTATACATAACACCAAGTTGTATAGCGCCAATCAGCATGAGCTTTAAGGCTAAAGGTTTAGGTGTTTGTTTAAACTTTAAAAATGGTAAAAATACGAGAGTTGCTAGTGCTATGCGAATTAACACACTAAACCATGCATCAACCTGACCTGCTAAATACACGCCAATTAAACTAAATGAAAATGCCCAAAGTAAAGTTACTGCAAATAAGTACCGCATAGCCGTCGTCTTTAAATAATTAATGGCAGCAGTTTATCTGTTATAAATTAATGTATAAACAATAAAAGCCCGCAAGCGGGCTTTTATAAAGCAATAATTAATAAACTAAGTTATTAATTATTCAACTAAACCACGGCGCTTAAGTAGTGCGTCGGTAGTTGGTTTTTGACCTCTAAACTCAATGTAGCTTTGCATTAAGTCGCGGCTGTTACCTTTTGATAGGATTTCTTTACGGAACTTATCACCATTTTTACGTGTTAAGCCGCCGTTGTTTTCCATATGCGCAAAGGCATCTGCTGCAAACACTTCAGTCCAAAGGTACGCGTAGTAACCAGCTGAATAACCACCAGCAAATGTGTGGCTAAAAAAGTTTGATTTGTAACGCGGTGGAACAGGGTAGTAAGCAATACCGTGTTTTTCTAGCGCGTCTTGCTCAAACTTTTGAACGTCAGTAATTTTTTCATCAGAGCCAAATGAATGCCATTCCATATCAAGTAATGCCGCAGCTAAATACTCAGTAGTGCCGTAACCTTGATTGAATTTTTGCGATTCAAGTACTTTATTAAGTAAAGCTTTTGGAATTGGCTCACCTGTTTTGTAATGCTTTGCGTAGTTAGCAAGAACCGTTGGTTCAATCATCCAATCTTCATTTGCTTGCGACGGAAACTCAACAAAGTCACGTGCCGTTGCAGTACCCGCTAGGCTTGGGTATTTAACATCTGAGAATAAACCGTGTGCAGCATGACCAAATTCATGGAACATTGTAGACACTTCGTCAAACGTCATTAACGTTGGCTCGCCTGCAGCAGGTTTTGGAATGTTTTGCGCATTGTAAATAACAGGCTTAGTGCCTTTTAGACCACTTTCGCTAACATATGCGCTCATCCATGCACCGCCACGCTTACCTTCGCGTGCATATGGGTCCATATAAAATAAGCCAATAGCGCTGCCGTCAGCGTTAAATACTTCGTATGCTGTTACATCTTCATGATAAACAGGCAGGTCTTTACGTTCTTTAAACGTAATACCGTACAGCTTGTTCATCGCAAAAAATAAACCATCGTGAATAACCGATTGCATTTCAAAGTATGGTTTAACAAGTGCTGGGTCTAGGTTGTACTTTTCTGCACGTACTTTTTCAGCATAAAAAGTCCAATCCCATGGTTTAAGCTCAAAGCTTTCGCCTGAATCGTTAATTACTTTTTGGATAGCGGCTGCTTCTACTTTTGCTTTTTCAACTGCTTTTGGCGCAAGGTCATCAAGGATGCCATAAACGTTTTCAGTTGTTTGCGCCATACGCGACGTCATTACATAAGAAGCCCAATCTTTATAACCTAAAAGCTCTGCTTTTTGAGCGCGTAAGTTGGTTTCTTTAATAATGATAGGACCATTTGTTTTTGCAGCACGGTTTGCAGATGCTTTAAAAATACGCTCACGTAGATCGCGGTTTTCAAGGCTGCTTAAAATTGGCTGTTGCGTTGTATTTACCAAAGTAATCATGTAGCCGTCTTTGCCTGCTTTTTTAGCTGAAGCTGCAAGTCCTGCAATTTCACCTTCAGAAAGACCCGCTAATTCGCTTTTATCAGTAACTACAATGACGTCTTCTTTAAACGATTTTAAAATGTTTTGTGAAAACGCAGTAGATAGCTGAGCTAGCTCTGAGTTGATTTCACGCATTTTAGCTTTTTCAGCGTCGTTTAATTTAGCACCGGCGTTTACAAACTGCTTGTAGTAAAAATCAACTAGGCGTTGATCTTCAGCGTTCAATTTATCTTGGTTGTCGTAAATTGTTTGTACGCGCTTAAATAATTCACCGTTTAAGTAAATATCATCTGAGTGAGCAGATAACACAGGTGCCATTTTTTTGCTTATACGTTGGTATTCGTCATCTGAAATTAAACCAGATAAGTTATAAAAAGCAGCCGATACGCGATTTAATAGCTCCCCTGACAACTCCATTTTAACTAATGTGTTTTCAAATGTTGCAGGAGCAGGGTTATTAGCAATCGTTTTTACTTGTGCTGTGTGCTGTGCAATACCAGCATCAAACGCTGCTTCGTAATCTTTTGTACCAAATTTATCAAACTCTGGTGCCATGTATTGTAATGGGCTTGGTTTAAATAAAACATTGTCTGCGTTCATATCTTGTACTTGAGCTGCGCTCTCTTTTGCCGTGTCTTTTGTTTCAGTTGTTGAACAGGCCGATAGTATTAGTGCACTAGCTATAGTAGTGGCGATCAGGGTTTTACGCATAATAACTCCATAGGAAAATTAGCCGAAATAGGCTTTGCGAGTCGAAAAACCCAGTTAACTTACCAAATTTTGATTTATATACAATAAAGTTTATCGGTATTAAGGGGGATTTGAACGCAAATTAGCTAATAATTAACATTAAGGTAGGTAAAAGTAGCTCTAAAAACATCCTTTGAGCTACTCTAGATATATAAAAAGGGAATAATTAGTGTATTGAGAATTTTAATTGTAGCCAAGAACAAATCTTTTTTCAGCGCCAAAGCTCGTTGGTTGCTGCTGTCCAAACTCTTTATTAATAGTGGCTAATGTTTGCTCTTGCTGGGCAAGTAAGCATAAAATTCTGTTGCGATAATCTAGGCTACTCTCAAATAAATTTAGATCTACCTGCGGTTGTAGAGTGGCTAGTCGTTGATTTAAAGTAAGTTGTGACATAGTAACCTCCAGTGCTCTTTAACTACATATATAGCACTTGTTGCAATAGTTAGTTAATAAATTGTATATAAAATGCATATTGAACTTATTAACTTCGCGTTTTAGTTATATTATGACGATTAAACTTACCTAACACTGAACCTATTTCACTTATAGCGATTTAATTTTAAAGCGCTCCTTGCTTGTTTGGAAAAATAAATGACGTTAGAACAAATAAACCAAATTCTTGCCTTTGTTGTATTTAGTTACAGCGATATACATATAACCGTAGCCAAAATTATTAAAATACCTTTAATACTCTTTGCCATTTGGTTTGTTGTTACGCGCATAGGTAAGTTAATAAAAAGAACCTTGCTGGCAAAAAAACTAAGCCAAGATGCCGTGCATTTATTTACGCGTATTTATTTTATTATTAGTATCGCTATTTTAGTTTTCACCTCACTAGAAGTGCTCAGTATTCCCGTTACTGCATTTGCATTTGTATCGGGTGCTATTGCCATTGGTGTTGGTTTTGGCGCGCAAAATATTATTAATAACTTTATTAGTGGCTGGATATTAATGTGGGAGCGCCCAATACGTATAGGTGACTTTTTAGAAGTAGGTAATGCAAAAGGTGTGGTAGAAACAATAAATACACGTTCAACACGCATTCGCCGAAACGATGGTGTACATATGCTTATACCTAACAGCCAACTACTAGAAAATACAGTAACAAACTGGACATTAATTGATGGCAATGCCCGATCATCGGTCAGTGTAGGTGTTGCCTATGGATCAGACGTATTACTTGTTAAAAAGTTAATACAACAAGTACTTGATGACCATGAATCTATATTAGCTAATCCAAAGTCGTCAGTGTTATTTGATGACTTTGCTGACAGCTCACTTGTATTTAATGCTATTTTTTGGGTATGTGCAGAGTCTGAAACAATGCTTAGAAAAGTGCGTAGTGATATTCGCTTTAGTATTTATGCTGTATTTGAAAAACATGATGTTGTTATTGCTTTTCCTCAGCGCGATATTCATATAGATGGCGAGATAGCATTTAAACGCACCAAATAAAAACGATTAATTATTTAAAATAATAAAGCTGCCACGTGCGGCTTTTTGTTTTTATGGGCGTTTCTGTTTTGGGTTTTTGTTATTAAAGTTAAAGTTGCTACTTTATTAGGTGTTTTTTTGGTAAGGACATATGTCCTCTGTTTGGGTGTTTTATGCCTTAAAATGTATAAAAATAGGCTAACGTGTAGTTAAATGTTGCAAAAAAGTTTACTTTTTTGCACATCTTTATGCAGTAAAATTGTCACACAGTGGTATAATCTTCATCGTTCGTTCAGCCTTATAACATCGTTTTTGTACTCTCGGTAATAAGGTCCGCGCAGCATATAGCAAGACGCGAAAAATTGAACGAGCCCGCAACTTACCTTCAAGGAATTAAGTCGCGCAACACAAAAAACCGTTGAACAAGAGTGCACAAAAAAGGTTAAACCCAACATGAAAGCAATGAAAAGATCTACGTTAGCCACCCTAATCAATGCAACGTTGTTCTCTGCAGTAGCAGGTACTTCATTTTCTTCTTTAGCTGCTGAAGAAGCCGCTAAAAAAAGTAACCAACTAGAAGTTATTCAGGTAACAGCTCGTAAACGTGTAGAAAACGCTCAAGAAGTACCAGTAGCAGTATCTGCATTACAAGGCGATAACCTTGACGCGTACAGCTCTGCAGGTATGGATATTCGCTTTTTGAATGCGAAAATCCCAAGTTTATCTATTGAGTCTTCATTTGGTCGTTCATTCCCACGCTTTTATGTTCGTGGTTTAGGTAATACCGATTTCGATTTGAATGCATCACAACCTGTATCACTTGTTGTTGATGAAGTAGTTCAAGAAAATGCAATTTTAAAAGGTTTCCCAGTATTTGATGTTGAACGCGTAGAAGTATTACGTGGACCACAGGGAACTTTATTTGGTCGTAACACGCCAGCTGGTCTTGTTAAGTTTGATTCTGTTAAACCAAGTCAAGAGTTTGATGGCTATGGCTCTGTTTCATACGGTAGCCGTGGCGCTGTTGATACAAGTGGCGCTGTAGGTGGTGCTCTTACTGACCGTTTATCTGCTCGTGTTTCATTACTATGGCAAGATAAAGACGATTACATTGATAACCAAGCTCCTGGCTTTGAAGCTAAAGACGAGCAAGGTGGTTACACTGAAAAAGCAGCGCGCGTTCAGTTTTTATACGAAGGCGATGATTTTACTGCTCTATTAAACTATCACACACGTGATTTAGATGGCTCGCCTATTGCGTTTCGTGCAAACGTAATTAAAACTGGCACCAATGATTTAGTAGATAACTTTGAAAACGATGTTGTTTTTCAAGATGCAGCATCACGTTCTACTCAACAAGTAGAATCTGAAGGTGCAAGCTTAAAGCTTGAGTGGGAACTTAAAAACCACACAATCACTTCAATTTCTGCATGGGAAAGTGCTGAAATATATTCTCGCGCTGATATCGACGGCGGTTACGGTGCAGCATTTATTGATGACGGTAACTTTCAAGGTCCAGGTATTATCCCATTTGCTTCAGAAAGTGCTGATGGTATTCCAGATCACGACCAGTTAACGCAAGAGCTACGTTTATCTAGTAACTTCGATGGTGATTTAAATTATCAAGTTGGTGTATTTTACTTTGATGAAGAGCTAACAATTGAAAACTACAGCTACAATACATTTTCGTCACCTGCTGGTGAGTTAGATGGTTTTGTACGTCAACAACAAGATACAACTGCTTGGGCTGTGTTTGGCTCTGTTGATTATACTTTTACTGAAAAGCTTAAAGTAACTGCTGGCCTTCGTTATTCTGATGACGATAAAGATTTTGTAGCAAACCGTACTCTTAGCCCAATTGGCGGCGGAGCTTTACTTGTAGAACGTGATGTAAGTGATGATCATGTTAGCTGGGATTTATCTGCAAACTATAAAGTAAATGATGATGTTAACTGGTACGGTCGTGTAGCAAATAGCTTCCGAGCTCCTAGTTTACAAGGTCGTATTTTGTTTGGTGATGATGTAACAACTGCTGAATCAGAAACAGTTACTTCTTACGAAACGGGTATTAAATCAGACGTGCTAGACGGTCAAGGTCGTATTAACGCAACTGTATTTTATTACACAATGGACGACCAGCAACTTACTGCTGTTGGTGGTGGTGCTAACTTTAACCGTTTAGTTAATGCTGATAAAACAACTGGTTATGGCTTTGAAATAGACAGTCAGTGGGTATTGAGCGATGAGTTTAATGCTACATTTAACTTAAGCTACAACAAGACTGAAATTAAAGATAACGATTTAGCCGTAGCTGTTTGTGCACAATGTACAGTAACTGACCCTATTAATGCTTCAGGACTTGCTGTACTTGATGGCAACAGTTTACCGCATGCTCCTGAGTGGATCTCTAACTTTACTCTTCGCTACACTAAAGAATTAGCTGATGGTAACTTCTTTGCTAGCGGTGATCTTTCTTACCGCAGTAAAATCAATATGTTCCTTTACGAATCAGTAGAATTTGAAGGTAAAGAGCTTATTGAAACGGGTCTTCGTACCGGTTACACATGGTCTGAAGGTGATTACGAATACGAAGTAGCTGCTTTTGTTCGTAACTTATTCGACGAGCAACAAGTTATTGGTGCTGTAGATTTTAATAACAATACAGGTATTGTTAACGAAGAACGCTACGTAGGCGCTGAATTTAAAGTTAGATTTTTCTAATAAGATAATTTAACTTTAAATTACATTTAATTTTAAAAGCCTGCCTTGCGCAGGCTTTTATGTTTTTATAAAGCTGGTAAAGTAGCGTTAATTAATTTAATGAGATAAGAAAATGGCTGGATTTTGGAATTACCGTGTTATTTATTGTGAAGCAACTAAAGATGAAGCTGCGCAGTATCAAATACACGAAGTAGAATATAACCTTAATGGTAAAGTAACTAACTGGTCAGAAACCGGCGCTGCACCTTTTGGTACTACGCTTGATGGGTTAAAAGATGACTCGGAACGTTTAAAAACAGCGTTTGAAAAGCCAGTACTTAAAGTTATGCGCAAAGCTCGTGGGTACGAGCTTGTTGATGTTGAAACCGGTGAAGAAGCCACAGGCGAGCCACCAGCAGGTTTGAGTGAATAACTGTAATTAAATAAAAAGGTGCTTAAGGCGCCTTTTTTATTACTTAATCTGAATGTTGGTTAAGATATTTATTATTCAATAATCAAGTTACTTAAATTTAGTTTAAATAAGGAATGAGGATGACTTTAGAAGCAGTATTGTTTGATATGGATGGCACATTAGTTGACTCAGAAATTATGCACTTTGTGTGTTGGAATAAGGTACTTTCACCATATAATGTGAGCTATACAGAAGATATATTTTGTCAGCGCTTTTCAGGTCGTCCTACTTTAGAAGCCGCTATTGAGATTAAGAACGAGCATAACTTGTCTGTTAGCGCTGCTTATTTAGCTGATGAAAAATATCGCTTGTTTAGCGAACATGTAAAAACAAACTTACCGCCACTCATGCCATTTACTGAGCAAACCTTAAAAGCTGTAAAAAATAGCGGGCTCAAAATTGCTTTAGTAACAGGCAGTGCACGTAGCGAGGCTTTGCCGATTCTTAAAGGTTTAGGTTTTTATGAGTTATTTGATACCGTTGTAACAAAAGATGATGTAGTTAATCCCAAACCAGCTGGGGATCCTTATTTACTAGCACTTGAGCAGATAAATACAGTGGCTGATAATGCAATTGCAGTAGAGGATACATTTACAGGTGTAACAGCTGCAAATAATGCATTTTTACGTGTGGTGGCAATTGCTAATAGCCACACCCAAGAACATGATTTTAGTCAGGCTACGTATCGCATGAACAACTTGGATGAATTTTGGCAATGGGTGCAATCTCAACTATAGTTTAAAACACTTTTGTTTAGCTTGGATGCGTAAATGCCTGTTATAAAATTAATCGTTTTAATTGCAACACTCTTTTTTTCGCAACTTTTAAGTGCTGCGCAACCAAGCGTATTATTAGCTAAAGTTTATGATGAAACTAAGCATCATGATGTAAGCAAATACTTGGTTAGTGAAAAGTTTGATGGTGTTAGAGCTATTTGGACAGGTACACACTTAGTAACCCGAAAAGGGAATACTATTAATGCACCAAGCTGGTTTACCGGTGTACTACCTAATGTGTGGCTAGATGGCGAGCTGTGGACTAAGCAAAACGATTTTGCATCACTCAGTGGTATTGTAAGGACTAAAATCCCGAACAATCATGATTGGCAAAGTGTTACTTATCAGGTGTTTGATATGCCCGATACAGATCTTCCTTTTAGCATTCGCTACGAAAACTACAATAAACTTATTACTAATTTAAACTCGCCACATATAAAAGCGGTTAAGCAGTATCGTTTTATCAATAATCAGTTATTAACAGATTACTTTGAGAGCATAACCAAGCAAGGTGGGGAGGGTGTAATGCTACATCTTGCAAGCGCTAAACATACCAGTGGACGTAGTAATGAGTTGTTAAAGTTGAAACCATATTTAGATGCGGAAGCCGTTGTTATTGCATATTTACCAGGGAAAGGAAAATATCAAGATATGCTTGGCGCGCTTAGAGTAAAAACACCAGAGGGAGTTATATTTTCAATTGGTACAGGGTTTAATGATGATGACAGAAGGAGCCCGCCTCCAATAGGAAGTGTCGTTACGTACCGATATCATGGCTCAACAAAAAATGGATTACCGCGTTTTGCGAGTTATTTACGCGTAAGGGCTGGTTTATAGCGTTTGAAACTTTTACAAAGTGTGCTAAATTACGCGACCTTTTTGGTAATGCGTGGTGAAGTATGTTTGTAGGTTTTGATTACGGTAGTTCTAATTGTGCTATGGGTGTTATGAACGAGGGCAACGTTCAATTAGTGCCATTAGAGCAAGGAAAACATTACTTACCTTCTACGCTTTACACTCATCACAGTGCGTTGGTAGTTGACTTTGTTGCTAAGCATTTACAAGGCACTGCTGACGAACATGAATTTAAAATTCAGCGCCAAGCGCTTTTAAATACACTTCCTCGTATTAAATCAGATCTTGATTTACACCCTTCAGACGAAACCCTATTTATTGGTCGTGAAGCGATTAGCGAATATGTGCAGTTTCCTGAAGAAGGTTATTTTGTTAAGTCCCCTAAATCATTTTTTGGCGCAACTGGTTTAAAGCAAGGTCAAATTAACTTTTTTGAAGACATTGCTACGGCGATGATCTTAAAAATAAAACAACGTGCAGAGCACTCTTTAGGTCAATCTCTTACGCAAACTGTGATTGGTCGACCGGTTAACTTTCAGGCTGTTGGTGGTGAGCAGTCAAATCAGCAAGCCGTTGGTATTTTAGAGCGTGCAGCTAAACGCGCTGGTTTTAAAGATGTGGCATTTTTATATGAACCACTAGCCGCTGGTATAGATTACGAAAGTGATTTAACACAAAATCAAAAAGTACTCGTTATAGATATAGGCGGTGGTACGAGTGACTGCTCGTTTGTGCAAATGGGACCAAGCTTTAGAGGTAACAGTGAGCGCGATGCAGACTTTTTAGCGCACAGTGGTAAACGTGTTGGTGGTAATGATTTAGATATTGCATTGAGCTACCATGGATTAATGCCACTGTTGGGCTTAGGTAGCACGTTTAAATCGGGGCTTCCATTACCAAACCAAGCATTTTGGCAAGCGTGTAAAATTAATGACGTAAATCTACAAAGTCAGTTTTATAGTGCAAACCATGCTCGTGAGTTAAGCGCACAATTACGAGATGTAAGTGCACCTGATCTTTATAAGCGTTTAATACATTTACAGCAAAATAAACAAGGTCATCAGTTAGTACAGCAAGGCGAAGCCGCAAAAATTGCACTTTCGTCAGCGAACGAATTTAACTGTGATTTAAGCTTTTTAGATACAGACCTTTATAAAAACTTATCAGTGCATGATTTATCTGTTGCAGTAGAGAGTAGTATTAGCCAAATAGTAACGCTTGCCAAGCAAGCTATTAGTGATGCTGCAACAACGCCAGATGTTATTTATTTAACCGGTGGCAGCGCGCAATCACCATTAATTAAAGCTGCGTTGAGTAAACATTTAGGTGATATAAAAATGGTTAACGGAGATCACTTTGGTAGTGTAACTGCTGGCCTGACTAAATGGGCCAGCATGCTTTATAAATAACCTGAATGATACTCAGGTTTAAAGATCTATTTGTCGGGTTGCGAGGTATTTTTCGTAATCTGGCAATGTACGTTCAAGTTCTACGTCCATAAGCGGTGAGCTTAACAACATATCTGCACTGACTTCATTACACGCCACCGGAATATTCCAAACAGCTGCTAGGCGCAGCAATGCTTTAACATCAGGGTCGTGAGGTTGCGATGCTAATGGGTCCCAAAAAAATATTAAAACATGTATTTCATGTTCTGCAATTTTAGCACCTAGTTGTTGATCGCCGCCCATTGGACCACTTAAAAGTTGAATTACATCCAGTCCCGTGGTTTTTTGGATTAAATGCCCCGTAGTACCTGTGCCATATAAAGTATGTTTACTTAAAATGCTTTTGTGTTTTTCACACCATAGTTTTAATGCTGCTTTTTTACCATCGTGAGCAACTAAAGCGATATTTTTTTGTGCGGGAAGAGATTGTCTTTTTTGTTCCATGCTGATTCTTTTTTATTAGTTAACCTAAACTCTGGGTAATAAATTACTTAACCAAAGCGTAGGTTAGTTAAAATAATAGATTGATAGCAAGGGCAATAAATACAATACCGGTGATCCTATCAATCCAAAGCTGACTATTCGGATTTCGTCTAAAAAATTGTGCGATTTTATCGCCAAAATAAATATACGTGCAGTCGATCGGAAAAGCAAAAATAGGATAAAGCAAACCAAAAAAAGCGAGCTGAAATGTGGCAGATGAAAGCGTTGGATCTACAAACTGTGGAATAAATGCAATAAAAAATAATGCAACTTTAGGATTGAGTACTTCAGTCATCATTGCCTGAAACATTACATTACTTTTTTTACTAGTGCTTACATGGGGCTTATCGGCTTGCTTACTTTTAGATACTGATTCTGGCTGTTTTAACGTCCCTTTAATCATCATAAGTCCCAAATAGCATAGGTATGCTGCACCAACATATTGGACTGCTGTATAAGCGGTCGGTGAGGCTCTTAATACTGCTGTTAAGCCTACTACTGCAAAAAAAGTATGTATTACGCCACCCAATGCAAAGCCAAAAGCACTTTGCATACCGGCGCTTCTTCCATTGGCAAACGTTTGCGCCATTAAAAATGCATTAGATGGGCCCGGTGCAACAGCCATTAAAAAGCTAGCGAGTAAAAATGAGCCTAAAAAATCAGGATTAATCATCATTAGGTTTTAGCTGGGTGCAGCGTGTTCGCTTTTTTACTCATTAAAATAAGCCACAATGGAGTTAATAATAATAAATGAAAGGCAATAAGCCATGGTGTACTCATATCTAAAAACTGGGTTAGCACGACTAATATGCTAGCGCCACTCATTTGCATTGCACCTAGTAGCGCAGACGCTGTTCCTGCTTGTTTAGGAAAGCTTGATAGTGCCATGCCTGCTGCAGAGCCTAAGCTTAATGCAAAACCTAATGCAGCAATTAAAATAGGAAGCATAAGTGCAAATGCGGTTTCGATATTGCTAAGGGCAAGCATTAACAAGCCAGAGAAAACCAACAAGCTAACACCAACACGTAACGCACGTTGGCTATTTCGTTTTATGTACGTTGGTAATATAAAGCTTGCGACAATACTTATTACTGCATTTAGCGTAAACCAAAAAGTAAAATCGGCGACTGTGCCGCCTAAATACGTAATGATCCAACCTGGTGCTAGCGTCACATAAACTAATATAGCCGACATAGCGACCATACAAATCAAGCTATTAAACAAAAATACAGGTGTTTTAATTATCGGTGTAAAGCGACGTAAATCTAAAATATGTCCTTGATAGTGGCTATCGGCAGGGCGGGTTTCTCTAAAAAAGAATAACGTGACAATAAGCCCTACAACAGCAAAAACGGTTAAAAACATAAAGTTCATTCGCCAGCCAAATTGCACAGTGAGCCACGCGCCTAAAATTGGTGCCATTGCAGGAATAAAGCACACAATACCATTAAGGTAAGTGATCATTTGTCCGCTGCGCTGCGCACCATATTTATCACGAACAATAGCAAATGCCACCACAAATGTGGCACAAGCTCCTAAGCCCTGAAGGGCGCGTGCAGCCATTAATACTTCAAAAGAAGGGGAATAGTAAGCAAGTAATGCTGAACTTGCATATAAGCTAATACCAACAACGGCAACAGGTTTTCTGCCAAATTTATCAGCAAGAGGACCTGCAATTAATTGCCCCAAACCTACTGTTAGCATAAAAATAGCAACAGTTTGTTGTACTTGTTGTTCTGTAACTGCAAATTGCTCTGCAATGGTAGGAAAAGCGGGTAAATAAATATCGATTGCCATAGGGCAAAATATAACGAGTAACCCTAAGATAAGTAACAAGGTCATATTTGGTTTAGCGGGCTGTGTTTGCATTTAGTCTCCTTTTGCCGAGTATTTTAGGTGTGCACTCATAAAAAAGAAAGGGCTTATGACCCCTGCATAGGGTGTGATTTTAATTTTTTGATTAGATTAAGCTAAAAAGACAGCATAAATGCACTTTTTTAAACTGGTCTGATGTGTTAATTTGAGAAAAGTAATCGTTGACGGAAAATATTAATGAGTAATAAATCTGCACTTGTACAAACATGGCTTAAATTTAAGCGGTTGCCTTTTGGAAATTGGCTTTTTACTAAAGCCGTTTGCTTTAAAGCACCTTATTTTGGTTCTATGAAACCTTATGTACTTGATTTGCGAGAAGGGCATTGCAGCGCGGTAGTTAAAAACCGTCGCAGCGTCCATAATCATATTGGAACTATTCATGCTATTGCGCAGTGTAATTTAGCTGAACTGTGCGCTGGAGTGATGGTTGATGCCACCGTGCCCGTTAAAACACATCGCTGGATCCCAAAAGGGATGACAGTGCAATATTTAGCTAAAGTAGATACCGATGTGACAGCGATTGCTGAAATTGATTTACCACATGAGTGGATTGATAAAGAAGATTTAATTGTACCGGTAAAACTTTATAATACCCGCAATGAACTTGTTTTCACTGCAGATATTACAATGTATATAACAGAGAAAAAATAACTTATTTTTTCTCTGTAGTGTGCTTTTTATCAGCAGCTTGTTTATTTACAAAAGACAAACTGCTGTCGTCTTCCTCTAATAATGCTTTTACTTCGCTTGCCGGCTTTAATTTTTCGCTAATTAGTTCAACATCTTCTTTTTCGAAGCGTTGCTTTAAACTGCCTTCAATAATAGCGCCAGCATCAATACTCAACGTATCGTGAAATACATCACCGTGGACATGTGCGCCGCTTTGAACTTTTACTTCTTCGGCATTTATAGAGCCAATAATTTTACCTTTAACAATAACGCTTTTAGCTTCAACAATGCCTTCAACCATACCCGTTGAGCCAATAACTAAGTGCTCTGCTTTAATATCGCCATCTATTCGACCGTCAAGTTGAACTTCTCCTTGGCTAACTAATGTACCCGTTAAACGCACGTCTTGTGAAATAATAGACGGCGTATGATTCACTCTTTTCAAAGATGTGTTACTTGTTGTTTGCTTTTTTTTACCGAACACGAGAAAGCGCCTTTGTTATTTTTAGAGGATTAACTTGTTTGCCGTTAAGCAAAACTTCGTAATGTAGATGGGTGCCGGTACTTCTTCCTGTGCTGCCCATTAAGCCAATAACATCATTTTTAGTAATTAATTGACCTTTTTTAACTTTAATTTTATTTAAATGACCAAATCGTGTTACTAAGCCATTTTTATGTTCAAGCTCTATAAAGTTACCATAACCACCGTTACGACCAGCACGAAGTACCACAGCGTCTGCTGGAGCAAATATTTCGGTTTTGTGCCAACCAGCTAAATCAATACCTTTGTGAAACGCGTGGTGACTGTTCATAGGATCTTTTCTAAGCCCAAAGCTGCTCGAAACATAATACTTGGAATTGGCTAAAGGTAGTGTGTTTGGTAATTCAGTTAAAAAGTTTTCTAGGTTATTTAATACAAGAAGCTTGTCGACTATAGCTAAAAAATTGCTTGGGATTTTAGTCTCGTCAAATATATCAAGTGGACCACCTTGAGCTGTTTTTTGTGTGTCGAGAGTTAAATGCTGCTCTAACGCCGATTCAAGTCCTGCACCTTTTAGCATCGTTAAAATAACGTTATGGCGTTTATCTATTTCGTGACTGAGTAGCGCAAAATCTTGCTCGTATTGTTTTTCTAAATTGGCTGATCTTGCTGCAAATGTTATTGGAGTAATTAAGTTTGCGTGTTTTTTTTCTGATTCACTGCCAATGAGTGGCTCATGGAAGTCATTATTATCTTCGCTAATTGGCGATTCGAGTTCATCATCAAGTTTAATAGAATCTTTACTAATAGAAGCAGGGAGTGACTCGATCATACTTTGTAAAAGAACCTGCTTTTGTTCAAGTATAGCAAGTTGTTCTAATTGTTTTGAGTGAAGGCGTTGCTGTTCATCGGCCTTTTTTTGCCAGAGTGTTTGCGTATCTATTCGACTTTGTTCAATATCGGAAATTTTGCCAGTTTGCATATAAACACGAAAGCTAGAAACACTCATCCAAGCGAAAGTAACTAAAATAAGCAATGCTACAAGAAGTTGGAACCAAGACGCTAAAACAACATGCTTAACTTCGCCATTTTGGCGTATAAGTAGCTGACGAGTTGGAAAAAATTTATGATAAAAAGACTTTATAAATACTGACATGGCATATAAACACTGGCTATTAACCGAATTAAGATATCAATCTGAGCTTAAAAAGCCAGAAAAAAATTGTAACTGTTCAAAAATTAATAAAAAAGGGCTGCTTTAAAAGCAGTCCTTTGTATATTTAATTTATAAAAATGTGTTACTTAGTTGGAAGTACTTTGCTTTCTACTGAACCAAAGCCAATTCGTGCATACCCTTCTTTTTCACACCAGCCACGCATAATAACGTTGTCGCCATCTTCTAAAAAGCTGCGTTGTTCACCGTTACTGAGAGTTATTTTTTCTTTGCCGCCACGAGAAAGCTCAAGTAGGGAACCTGCCTCTTCATGCGTTGGACCAGATTGAGTCCCAGAGCCCAGCATGTCACCTGGCATAAAGTTACAGCCATTTACAGTATGGTGAGTAACCATTTGCGCGACAGTCCAATAAGAGTGTTTAAAGCTAGATGTTGATACACGTGTTGGGTTATGACCTTCGCTGCGCATTTTTTGTGTTTGAATTTTAACGTCCATTTGAATATCAAAAGCACCTTGCTCTCGGTTTGCTTTTGACTCTAAATAATCCATAGGTTGCGGGTCGTTTTTATCACGGGTCCAACTTGTTCTATATGGTGCTAATGCTTCTGTTGTCACAATCCAAGGAGATACAGTTGAGGCAAAGTTTTTAGCTAAAAATGGACCCAATGGTTGGTATTCCCACGCTTGTAAATCCCGTGCAGACCAGTCGTTAAATACACAAAAGCCAAACACATGATTTTCAGCATTTTCGATAGCGATTGCATCACCTAATGCATTACCCTTGCCTAAATAAATACCAATTTCTAGTTCGTAATCGAGACGTTTACATGGACCAAATGATGGTGCTTCTGCATCAGGCGCTTTAGTTTGACCTTTTGGGCGATGAAACGTTTGACCCGATACATCAATAGATGAAGAGCGGCCATGGTAACCAATCGGAACCCATTTATAGTTTGGCAGTAACGGGTTGTCTGGACGAAATAAGCGACCCACAGCGGTTGCATGATAAATAGATGTGTAAAAGTCGGTATAGTCACCAATACGACAAGGCAAAGAAAATTCAATATCAGATTGATGTACAAAAGTGCTGCTAAGTGCTTGTTGATGCTCTGAACCTACTCGTAGAGCTTTTGAAAGCGCCAATCGCAATGCTGACCAATATTGCTGACCTAAGCTCATAAATGAGTTTAGTGTTGATTCACTTGCTGCGTCTGCTGCTATTTGTGCATCACCAGTTAATATATTGAGTTTACTTAGTTGTGCCAAGTCAATTACTTGATCTCCAATTGCAACACCGCCACGAAAAGCCTCATTGGTGCCTTTGAGTCGAAACTCTGCAAATGGTAAGTTTTGAATAGGGAAGTCACAATTTGCAACATTAGCTGACTCAACCCAGCTAGTTAAATTAATATTATGGGTTTCGTTAATTAGGCTCATTACATTTCCTTTGGACTTTACAATATAGCGACAAGGTGCAATTTATTTAATCATACTTGTACTTAGCGCAATACTTTTTAAATACTAAAACGACAAAAGCAGCGAATATCGCTGCTTTTAATCTACTCAAATATATTATAAAACGCCGCGACGCTCTTGATCGCGTTCGATTGATTCAAACAATGCTTGGAAGTTACCTTCACCAAAGCCACCGTCATCAACGCGTTGGATCATCTCTATAAAGATTGGACCAAATAAATTTTTAGAAAAAATTTGTAATAGGTAGCAATTTTCACTTTGGCTATCTACGAGTATTTGATGCTGACGAATTTTTTCTTTGTCTTCTGCAACCCAAGGTACACGGTCAAAAATAGTGTCATAGTACTCAGGAATAATATCGAGCGTTGCAATTGTTGATTTATCAAGCTTATCAAGAGAGCCTACTAAGTCATCTGTTAAAAATGCTAAATGTTGAACGCCAGGACCGTTGTACTCACCAAGGTATTCGTCGATTTGATTGTTATCGTTACCTTTACCTTCATTAATAGGGATAGAGAAGGTGCCACATGGTGATTTAAGTGCATACGAAATAAGCGCCGTTTTTTGACCTTTAATGTCAAAGTAACGTACTTCGGTAAAACCAAATACATCTTTATAAAAGTTAGCCCACTTTTCCATGGTGCCTTTATAAACATTATTAGTTAAATGATCGATTCGGATAAAGCCTTTATCTTCAACAACGCTTTGCGTTTCTAAGTCTTCAAAATCACTTTCGTAAATAGTACCTTTGTCGCCAAATTGTTCAATAAAGTAAATAAGGCTATCGCCAATACCGTAAATTGCAGGGTAAGGTAGATTTTTATGAGTTGAATCGGTTGCTGGTTTTGCACCGCGCTCAACTGCGGTTTCAAATGCTTTTTTTGCATTCTCAACACGCCAGCCCATAGAACAAATAGCAGGACCATGACTTTTAGCAAATTCGGCAGAAAATCCTTCACGTTCATTATTTAATAAAAAATGAATGTCGTTTTGGTTGTAATAAACAATGTCTTTACCTTTGAATTTTTTTAGTTTTGAAAAACCAAAATCAGTAAATACTTTATCCATGTAATCAGCATCAGGTGTTGCGTATTCGGTAAACTCGATACCAACTAAACCTAAATAATTATTTACTTCACTCATTATTATTACTCCCGCAATTAAGCACTGCGATTATGTGTTGTTGTCATATTGCAGTAGATAATCAACCAGATTTTTGATTTGGGGAAGAGGGAGGTGTTATTTAGTACGTAGCGAGTTTGTAAATTTAATGGGACGGTTACACGCAAGTTGCTTTTTTGAAATACAGATGACATTAATTTAAGTGTATTAGAGTTTTAATAATACGATAATGTTTATCTTATGCTATTGATTTTAATTGTTATTTTTAAATTAATAAAGAGGTTTAGGTATATCTAAACCTCTTCAGTATTTGTATAAAACTTACCTTTTTTGTAATTAATTATTTACAGTTTCACTATGAGAATTGAAAAACTTGTTTCTCTGTTCTATCCATAAGTTAGTTTTAATAGCTGGGGCTGTTTTGTAATGACGTTCAATGGTCTGATTTAGTGTTCGCGTTGCTTGCTCATAGTTAAGTTTTTTCTGCGCACTTCCCATACTTTTTATTTCGCCACGTGTCATTGCACGACCAGCATAAAGTAATGCGTTTAAATAACCAGGTCGGGCTTCGTAGTTGTTATCAGTCAGTAATAGCATTGTTTTATTAAGTGCCCATCGGCGATTTATCTCGCCTTCTTCTTTAACGCCTGCAAATTCACCATCAACGTATATTTCAAATACGCCATTTGTTGGTGCGGTATAAAATACAAAAGCAACACGGTGCCAACTATCAGGCTCTGTTGTACCAAAGTAACCACTGCTGCTGGTTGCTTCGCCATAGCCGCCGTCTGGGCTTGCAAAGATATCGGCATCATCTGTAGCGTAATTTTCTGTATCGGCTTGAATTATAGCGCGGTAGATATCTTGTGTACCTAATGGCCAGTTTATATCCATAACTATTGTGTAGTCAGAAACTAAGCCTTCATTTTTAAAATCACCATTTGCTGCGGTATTTAAATTAATTAATAAGCCTTCTGTTGGTGCATGACGAGAAAAAGCCATAACGCCAGAAGGACCATCATTTAAATCTGCAATATTGAGTGCTGTGGTTGTGTCGTATACTGTTTCTTCTGGTCCCCAGTTTTCATTTTCTGGGTCAAAGTAGCTTAATACAGATGGACCAAAGTCAGGAGTGAATGGGTTTTCTGGGTCGTCAAAATTCCAAATAGTGACATTCGCGTCATCTTGGCAGGCATTAAGTTGTGTATCTGTATCGATGTGAAGACACTGAGTTGTTCTAAAGCGTGCGTATTGATCAAGTAGCCACCATGCTTCGGCAATCGGTTTTATATTAGTAAAGGTAACACCGTTAAAAAATAATTCAGGATTAAGCGCCGCGCCTTTAAATAATGCTACATCGTAATTAGTTGTTGCTTGAACATTTTCTGGCTTTAGTAAAAACCAGTCTGGTTGGCTGGCAAACATACTATTTAAGTCTGTGCCACTTACGGTTACTTGATATAAAGAATTAAAACCTGGTGTGTTTGAAGGCTGCCTTTCAACATAAAATGCTTTATGAAAGTCTTCTTGAGTAAGTGTGCCTGGTGTCCAACGTTTTTGTACTAATTCAGGGTTAAGCAGTGCCGCAATAATTGTACTTGAGTGCTTTGCTGCTAGAGCTGTGATTTCAGCGAGCTCTTGAGCATTCGGATAGTTTTCTGAAATAGCTATTTCTGTTTGAGCATCAGGTGCGTAACGCCCCATAATTACATCGATAGCTTGTTTAGTATCTTCGTCAGGTTCAATAGATGTTTCTGTATCTACAGTTTGATAGTCATAACGGTTTAATGATTTATCGGTAGTATTAAAAACTAAGTTTAAATCAGTAACGCCACGAGCATAAAAATCAGGTTGAATAACGAGAGAGCCATTCTCGAGTTCAACAAACTCTTCGCCGCCATGAGTATGGCCACCAAGTACTAAATCAATACCTGTAACATTGGTTGCTATTTCAACATCGGTGCCTTTACCTAAATGGCTCAGCATTATCATGTAATCAACATCATCTCTATATTGACTTACAATACTCTGTGCAACTTGTTGCCATTTCCAACTCATTTTAAATTGTTTTATAAAGTCAGGAATTGGTTCGTCATCGAATGGCTTGTCGAGTTCATTCCATGGCACTGACGTCATACCAAGCACACCAAAAGTAATACAACCTACTTGTACTTTAGCAAAGTCTACACCGTCAAAATCTTGTGCCTGAGCACCTTCGTAACGAGTATTACTAGCAAGAACAATCGCGTTTTCGTCTTTTGAAAACCCAAGTAATTTTTCAGGTCCCCATGCGTAGTCATGATTACCCAGTACACGCAAATCAAAAGCCATCGCTTTTATTGTTTCATCAGTAGCGAGCCCTTGTGATATTTGCTCTGCAACTGTTCCTTTTTCGTAATCATCGCCGCCATCAGTAAATAATGTATACGGCGACTCGCTAAGCGCTTTTTTATGATATGCCTTAATACGACTAAAAAGTTGTTCTTTGTAGCCAAAGCGGGCATGCATATCTGCAACGTGAATAAACCTAACAGATTGCTCTGTGGCATTAATATCACATGTAGGACCAATATTAGCAAAGGCTTCCTTACGCTGTAATTGTATTGCGTATGTGCCTAATGTACTTACTTGTGCGCTAACAAAACCCTCAGACACGATTGAGTTATTAACAGTTTCCCAACTATTACCGTTTAAACGGGCAATAAATAGCTGACCACCTAATTCATAGTCTTCGGGTATTTTTATAGTAATCGTTATTGAATCAGAAAATGTAATAGTGCTAGGTGAAAGTAAATACGTACCAGAAACTATATTCTCACTTTGGTTCTCTTCAGTGGAAGATAACTTTTCGAAGGTGAGTTCTGCATTGGTTGTTACAGCATTGGCTGAAATGTTGAGTTCGAAATTTCCATCATCAAGTACAACAGATAAACCAGAGGTGTTAGAGATGCTCAATTGAGATGGTGTAGGCTCAACGGGATCATTTGGATTTAGAGTTACATCATCACCGCCACCGCAGGCAGTTAAACATAATGAGAAAAAGAAAAGTAAACTCTTTTGAGTAAAAGTTAATGATTGCATGCACGACTTCCCTGATATTTATTCAATAATCAATTCGGGACATCATACCAGTTAACAAGAAAGCGACAAAGATGAATGAGTAAATTTCCCTTCATATATTTTTATATGAAGGGAGGAGGGAGTTTTTAATTTAAAAAACTATTCGTTTGATAAACCTTGTTTTTCCCATACTTTAGCTTTAAAGGTCATTAGTACTAAAACAATACCAACACCGATGCTAAATAATGCAATTTGTAAGTATAAGTTAGGGATTTGTTCAACTTTATTCGGGTCGAAATTACCAGCAAGTAAGCCTGCAATGATATTACCGATAGAGTAAGTTAATACAAACACACCCATCATTTGACCTGTATAGCGTTTAGGCGATAACTTGCTTACGGCACTTAGCGCTACAGGGCTTAAACAAAGTTCACCCACAGTATGTAAAAAGTAAGTGGTAACAAGCCAGTAAGGCGCTACTTTTAGACCTTCAGCTGCATACTGAGCCGCCATAAACATAACTAAAAAGCCCGATGCCATGATAATTAAACCAAGAGCACATTTAACGCTATAACTAGGCGATACTAAGCTTTTAGATAAATTAATCCAAAGAGCTGCAAAAAATGGCGATAAAACAATAATAAACAAAGAATTTAATGATTGAAACCATGTTGTAGGGATTTCAAAAGTACCGATAAGGCGGTCAGTGTAATCGCGAGCAAATAAGTTTAAAGATGAACCGGCTTGTTCAAAGCCAGACCAAAAACATGCTGATGCGATACATACTAAAAATAGTGCCCACATTCTTTGTTTTTCAGCATCTGTTAATTTACCGTTAAAATAAATAAGACCAAAATAAACAAAAAAGATAATAGTGAATACAACAGCAACGTAACCTGCAACAGTTATTGGGTCAATTATGAGTGCACCAGTCATTGCGGCTGTAGTGATTGCAGCTGCAATAATTACGAATGCAGCAATACCAACCCATGCACGCGAAGTACCTTTTGGTCCTAACGGGTTAGCTGGTAGAGCGCTATGCTCAGGTAAGTTGTTAAGTGAACGTTTATATTGCACTAAACCAATAGCCATACCAACAGCTGCTGCACCAAACGCCCAGTGCCAACCTACATTTTCCATAAAGTAACCACAAACGTAGTAACCAATTAAAGAGCCTAAGTTGATACCCATATAATAAATAGCGTAACCGCCATCGCGACGTTCATCAGAATCGCTGTATAGCTGACCAACCATGGCGCTTATATTTGGCTTAAGTAAACCAGTACCTGTAGCTACAAATATTAAACCAATGAAGAATGAATAATCATGAGGAATAGCCAAAATAATATGGCCAACCATAATAATTATACCACCGTACCAAACCGCTTTCTGACCACCAAATAAACGGTCAGCTAGCCAACCACCTGGTAAGCCTAAAAAGTATACTGCGCCTGTGTATAAACCATAAATTGCTGCAGCAGATGCTACAGTAAAAGCTAAGCCTTCTTCTTGTAAGCTTGCGGTCATGAATAATACGAGCATAGCTCGCATACCGTAATAACTCATTCGTTCCCACATTTCAGTGAAAAACAAGGTTGAAAGTCCTTTAGGGTGGCCAAACCAACCACTATCTGGAGCTGAACTCATATTTACTTCCTAATTCATATTATTGTTATGATGGGCTTATAATTTTTTGCTTTAGCAAAATTAGCCTAATTTTTTCAAAGGCTAAATTGCTCGACCATCAGTATATTTATTTGTATCTAAGATAATGATTTGCTGTATGGCTGTTATACCATCAGGTAAGAGTCACACCCTTATCCTAGCTACAATTGCGCATTAGTATACATAGACCTTTGTGCGAGGGGAAGTATTGCACGGTGGTTGTCATAAACACCGTGCAATAGTTTAAAAATCAGCGTAAGGAATTATTGGTGTGCCTGGGAACTCTAATGTTCCGTATACCGGATTAAAGTAATAACGTAAATAGAGTTGACCAAAATTCGGTTCGTAAAAATCAGAACGATCTATTGCTAAGTAGCCACCAAAAGACCAGTGAGGTGTGGCTCTGTATTCAAAGCTACCTTCAAGATTATATGAAACACCTGAGCTGCTATCACTGTCAAACGATGGATTTACACCTGTTTCAAGCTGCCTGATAAACGCTTCATTTTGTAAATCAGGATCGTTCGGGAAGAAGTCAATTGCTTGGGTGTCTGTTTGTGAATATGAAATGCCGGTTTTTAAACGATACACAAAATCATTACCCCAGCGAGCGTCGTAACTTAACGGAATAGATAACCCTACATAATTTTGCGGGCTGTAATAACCACCGTGTCCGAATGTTTCTTCACTTAAGTTATACTTGTAAGCCCAGTGTAATAAACTCGCGCCGACAGTAAACTCTCGCTCTTCATTACTAATCACGCGATAGTAAGTACCGCCCATAACGCGATACCGTTGGTTGTCTTTAACATTCTGACCTTTGTAAAGCTGAAAGTCTGCACTTGACCAAAAGCCCCAATCGCCACCTAAATCATGTGAAATATTAGCCGTGATACCAGTGGAGCGTACACCGCCCCAAACTTCACCTGTTCTTACATCTTCTAACCCAGAATATGAAAGTACCGAACTGGTAACAGGGCGCTTCTCAAGCTCAAGGCTATATCCAAAGTCACCAAAGCTATCTGCATAATTAATACCCCACACTATGTCTTCAATTAAAAAACCAAGCGGAGTAGTGCCTAAATCAAAGCGCCAGTTTTCGTTTTGCCAGCCAAATCCGATATCGACACCGGTTGCTTCAGGGCTTACCTCATCTAAAGGACAAGTAAATATGCACAAAGCACCTTGACCATAGCGACTACCCGCAAATTGTTCGTCAAAACGCGTAGTTTGAGCACTAATAGTTGTTGGGTCTACTTTTACAAAACCCTGACCTTGCCAAAGTGGAAAATAAGCTTCTATAGGGACTAAGCCTGCACCAAGTGTTGCATCGCTTTCAGTGCTAGTTTGACCACTAAAATTAACACCAATTGCAATATAGGCTTGGTTTTTATTTTGTTGTGTTATTAGTTCTCTTTTTGCCCCATTAACATACCAAGGGTCATCATCGTTTACGCGAGCAAGCGTGCTATAAAGTTCTTTGTCACTTAATGTTTGATTAGGTGACAACGTTTGCTTATACCAGTTTTGTGCTTGCTCGTTTTCATTGAATTTATCTGCAACTTGCGCCGCTAAATAACGTAGCTCTTGATCGTTAGGCGACTTATTAACTAATTGCTCAGCTAAATAAAGAGCATCGCCAGAGAAATTAAACTCATTTAGCGATGACATAATTTGGCGTTGTAAATAGCTTTCTTGAGACGTCGTTTGAGTAATGGCTTGTTGCGTTACTTTTTTAGCTTGAAAGTCATCGCCAAGCTCTCTGTAAGCTTTAGCTATTGCCATTAATGCTTGTGGTTCAATAACGTGTTTATTTTGTACTTTTTGTTTGTATAAAATAATAGCGGCTTCGCGTTGTTCAAGTGCTAAGTTTGCATTAATCAATGCAGTTGTTGTTGCTGGTGAATTTTTATATTTTTGATCAAGCTGATTAAGCTTAGCAATCAAATCACTACCATTATAATACTGACCTATATAACTATTTTGCAGTTGCACGTATTGAGCAATTTCACTCTCTGAAGCCGCTTCAGGTAATATATATTGGTTAAACCATTGTGTTGTTAAGTTTTCATCACCTTGCTCTAATAACCATTCCCCAAAGAGCATATGCCAATATGCTGAAATAGTTGGCTCAGCCACTAGTGCCTTTTCGAGTAGCTTAATAGCATGTTTCTTTTCGTCTATTCTATGCCAACTACGTGATAACTCAGCTTGCATAATTGGTGTTAAAGGTTGAGCTTCTAGATTGCTCAGATGGTAAATGGCAGTCGCTTTGTTTTTTGTATTTAGATGACGCTCACTTTGTGCAAGTGACTCGCTAAGCTGTAACTGTTGCTCTAAGGCAATTATATCTTCGTTTCTGGCTTTAACAGGAATGAACTTTAAAGTATTTATAGCGCCTTGATAATCATCAATCGAGCGTAAAAATAACGCGTGGCTATAACGTAGTGATGAATTTAGAGGAAACTGCCACAATACATTATTAAACAAAGAACGAGCTTGTTTGGTAAGGCCTTTTTGCTGATAAATAAAAGCTAAGTCGTAGTATAACCATGGTTGTTCTGGCGCTAACTCAATGGCATGTTTTAATGTTTTTTCTGCTTTATCTAACTCACCGGCTTGTGAATATAAAGTCGCTTCTGCACGTAAACTGCTACTGATAGAAACTTGATATGATGGTTGTATTAAGCTTTTTTGTGAAGCAGAGAGACTGTTGTAAAATGATTTTAGAGATTGCTCTTTTTGTTCTAGTTCTGCAATTTCTAATAACCCTAATAAAGCACTTTTATTAAGAGGATCACTTTTTAATACAACTCTATAAATGTTAGCTGCTTGAGAGTATTGACCCTGATAAAACTTTAGTAATCCTTTATTATATAAAACAGTGCTTGGGTCTTGCTCTAAGGCATCAGCTAAATTTAGCTTTAACTGTGCTATTTTAAATTCACTGCTACTTATTGCATCTTTAGCTTGACGGATATAAAGCCAAAACTTTGCCGTTTTAGCTAAATCTTTTAATGTTTCACGCTCACCAAAATCAGCAGTGAATTTTTGTGCGAGTGTAAAGTATTGGTAAGACTTTTGATTATTTCCAGAGCGTAGATAAAGAGTGCCTAAACTGAGCATTATAGCGCCATCTACAGGGCGACCCTTAAGCGCTTTTAATAATATGGGTTCAGCTGCATTGAGCTTGTTTTTTTTAAGTAAAGCATCACCTTTAACCCAAAGCTGATAAGCCGGATCGGCAAGTAATTTTTGACGATCCTTTAAAACCTTTTTGAAATCTTGATATTGTAATTCACCTTTACTACTAAAAGGGTAAAGTGTGAAATAACGCTGAAACTGCTGCTCGGTATTGCTACTAACAGACATATCAGACAGGGCGCTTAACCAAATGTTTTCTACATCATTATTAAAATGAGAAGTTGAAGCGTATGTACTTAAAATATCAATGGCTTTCTTATCATTAGGTTTACGTCTTAATAAGTGACGTGCGTAGGCTATTTCAACTTTTCCGATATTAGCGTATTGCTTTAATAGCTCTTCATACCCTTTCTTTACGCCTAACCACTGAGCACTATCTTGTGCATACCAACTTAAATGCTCAAGCTCGTAGTCAAGAGTTGGGTATATATCTTTAAAAAGAGAATTGTATATTTGGCGTGCTTGTACGTATTGCCCTGCACGAGCAAGTAATTTTGCTTGCTGAACTTGTGCTTTATCTTTACCTTCAACCCGAGATATAACTCTGAGTTTTTTAACACACGGATGCTGTTTAGAAAGTCCATTATCTACTTTACTAAGTAACTGGTTTGCTTTATTAACATCGTCGTTGGTAAAGTAATGGCGTGCTAACGCGCATTGAGTTTCAATGCGGGCAGGGGCTATAGCAACTAGCTTTTGTAAGCTATCTTCAATAAGCTTTTTATTTTGCTGTGCTTCACCAATATTTATCTGGCTTAATAGCCATTCAACCGACTTGGTATCAATGTCGTTTACTGTTTTGGCACTTAACATTGGACTCAATGTTAGTGCACAAACTAAGGCAGCCCTTAACGGCATTCAGAGCTCCACTTTGGCTGCAGTGTTCCGTCTGCTGAAATTAAAAAGCGTTTATTTAAGGTACTTGTACCAAATAAATTAAGTACGCTATCGTAATAACGAGATTGACTAAACGAGCTATCAACCATTAACTTTTGCTGTATAGACATAACTAAAGCATTATCGTTTTGACTTGCTAATAAAGGAAGTAAAGCAGCATTAAAGCCAACTGGACCCTTATCCTCTGATTTACCCGATTGCGAGTATGTATTTAATGGTACATAACCTCGATTTTTAATCGTTTCAATAAAAGGAGTAAATTGTTTAACAAGATCTTTTTTATATGGAGCATCATCAGCCATCATACTCGCCCAAAGATAAACACGTATTGCATTATAGCTGCCAACATCAGTTACTTTTTTATCAAAGTAAAAACCTTTATTTGTTCCATACATAATCCAATCAGGGCTGACGCCTTTTTTACTTGTCTCTAGTATTAATTTAGCTGAACTATCGTGTAGTTGTTGCCACGGTGAATGAGGGTATAGCTTGCTAAACTGTTGGAATATAAATAACGGTGAATAACTTGGGTTTAATTTATACTGTTCATTAGCAAATTCAAATCCAGATGGTGCAGGTAGTAGTGTTAAGCCAAGACCTTGAATATGAGCTGTTTCTTCACGCATAACGCGCTGTGCAAGTACTGAAGCTAAAATGCTGTAACGACGTTCGTCCCACAAAATAGCTGCTTGAGATAGGCTGTATGCAATCCAAAGGTCTGAGTCGGATGCTGGATTTGAATCTAAAATAGTACCTACTCTATTATTATCTTCACCCCATTGCCATGCAGGTAACCGCGTACTTAAATCACCTTCTGATAAGTGTTCTTGAGTCCAATCGAGTACTAAATCAAACATTGCTTTATCATTTGCGACTAAGGCAAAAAAGAGAGCGTAAGATTGTCCTTCAGAAGTAGTAATATTTTGCTTACTTCCTAAATCAATTACACGACCATCTTCACTGATAAAGTTACTTTTAAAGGTGCTCCATCCTTGCCAAGGGGCACATTGTTCAACTTGTGCACTTGCGGCAAAGGAAGATAAGTTAAGTGCTAAAAATAATGCATAAATTACAGACTTCATTATTTATCTCCTTCAGCTAAACGTTTGTAAGTAAGAGCTTGCAATAATCGCCACAAAATAAATGAGATTAAAAGCAACACTAAAATTGAAAGTAGCGCCAATATAAATGGGTGATCAGATAGGTGAAACCAAATAAGTGTATGTACAGGTATATGACCAACAAAGTATTGTTTATCTGTTTTGATGGTTTTGATGCCCTGAGTGTTAATTATTGCAGCACTTCCTTTAATTAGCTCTAAGCTTTCAGAACTCATTAAGGCATTATCTAATAAAGTAAAAGCCTTATTTGTGGTTGCTGTTAATGAAACAATTGAACGCTCTGAATCAAATGGAGATTGAAAACCTGTTATAACGGCCATATCGCCACTACTTTTCACATTAATTTGTATTTTTTCTGCGTCATCATCGTCATAAGCACCATTATAGATAGCTTGTTTAATAGCACGTTGATTATTGTGTAGTAAAATATTAGTTTGTGAACCATCGTCTACGTTATTTGTAGCCGTATTAGGCTTGGTAATAACAAGTACGTCTTTATCATCATAGTCAATATTGTCATTTAAATGCTGCACTGTTAAACGGTGACCAGGGTAGCCTGTAATAGCACCAAAGTGACCGGTTAGGTTAAGTAATACAGAGATTGCTTTAGGTGTTGGGTTATTGTCTAAAACAACAAGTGTTTGCTGTAAGTCTGCATATTTAGTGAAAGGAAAACCACTATTAGCAAATACATTTAAGTCAGGTAGTGCAATGTAGTGATCAAAACCACTTGCATCAATACTCGAGTGACCATCAATTACACCGTACTCACCACCAGGAGGAGCAACTGCACATTCTCCTTTTTTTAATACTGCAAAGCGAAAATCAAAGTTAAGTTCATTACGCTTAGCTAAATCTATACCATCAAGTGAAAAGTCTTCAGTGTTTTGAGTTGTATCACTATTAGCTATTAGAGGTAATAATGTTTTAGTTGTACTTAGTGCTGAATCATTTCTTTCTAATATGAACCCACTAATAAACTCTTGGTTTATTAGCATATTTAAGCGTGAATCAAGCGTTTCGTCTTCAGGTGTATTACGGTATTGCAAAGTAATTGGAATACCTTTTTCACGCCATGTAAATAAATCAGGTGCCAAGCGAATATTTAGTTTAATAGGACCGTTATTAAGTCCTTTTGCTTGTAGTTGTGTTGGGTAGTCAGTTAGTTCACTAAAATGTACCGGTCGGTCACCTCTAAGCCAGCGAGGAGCATCGTAAGCTTTACGCATAGGTATTTGATTAACGCCTTCTATACTAGCACTTCGACCTGTCATTATTTTGTGACCAAATACTAAGCCGTTAACTGCTGTTTTTAAGTCTTTTTCATCACGACCTAAAATAAGTAGCATTTTTTTATAACGATTAATTGGGCTAGAAATGATGTCTATTGTTGGTTTTTCTACATCTGGATAGTCAGCTAAAAAATCTGGTTTAGACGTATTAGTAATAAACACAACACTGTGTTGTTCAGGTGTTTTGTTTATTAATACTGGAAAGTCAGCACCGCGCCAATCAGCTTGAGCACCAAACCAGCTAGAAAGAGTCGCAGCAGCTTCAATTGTTTCTTTGTTAGGTGTCGTTGCAAACACGAAAGGAAGCATTAGTTTGCTGTAATCTTTACTATCAAAAAATGGCTCTGGTAAATATTCTAAACGGCTATCGATAGCAAGCGATGTCTCATCAAGTGTAATGTTACTTGATTTGTTTATTTCGGTCCAAATTGAACGACTAAAATAGTCTTGGCACGTTAAATCGTAGTAACCAACTAATTCAAAACGTATTTGATTATAATCTTGGATATATTTTGAGTTTAGAGCAAGGTTATGATTAACCGTGTTTTTAACAACACTTGAGTGTTTATTGATAGGTAATACTGTTACTAAATTCTCGTTAAAATACACTTTCAAATGCGAAACATTAGCAATAAGTGAAGGTGAGTTTGTATATGAAAAATTAAGCATTAAATTTTTACTTAACTTATCTATACGGTTAGTGAAATCAACACGTGAATTATTGTTTATTCCATCCAACTTATAGTCAGTAAATCCGAGGGCTTCAAAATCAAGACGCAGGCTAGTAACTTGAGCGCTCTCAGGATAGCCATTGATGAACATAGATTTATCGTGCATAGGCTCTATAGCATTAGTTTGCCAAGCTATGCTAATAAGCAAAAATATAACGAGTGTATTAAGCAGCTTTTTGATCATAATTATTTTGCACTATAGGTTTTTTTGGAATAAATGAATTTATGTAAATCACTAAACGAGTAAAAAGTTTAATAATAGGCTGTAACGGTCTTGGAGCATGAAACAATAAATTGCTAAAGCCTCTTAAACTCGTTTTTTGTACTTCTTTAAAGCTGTATGACGGACGGTCATGTCTAAAGTTATTTTGCCAATCAAGCCAAGCATCCGCTCTTGAAAAAGTACATTGTATAAAGGCTCTTTGTTTTTCGAGCGATAAGTCTTTAATAGTAAGACCAATTTGTTTTTTTCGTGTGTTACATACATAAGTTGTAAACGAAAACTGTTTGTTGCCTCGGCTCATTAATAGCTCAACTTTATCGTTAACTCTACATAAATGAGCGTGTTCGGTTTCAATACCTACACCATTATCTGAGTAATCGGTAATTTTAACTTTTAATGTATGACCATTTGCTAATCGAATACCCGCTGGAAAGTTGGCTTTTATTCTATGTGAGTGCCTAACTTGTCGTGCTTCTGCTGCAACAGCAACCGCTGCGCCTAAAATTATAATATTATAAATAGCCCAACACATGCTTATAATTAACACACCAACTTGAGATGGATCGCCAAATATTAAGCGTAAAACACCATATATAATACCAATTAAGTTAACGCTAAGTAATACTAGATACGGTTTTGAAATACCCCAGTCGTAGTGCTCTTTATCATTTAGCCCACCTTTTTCAGTCACATTAAACTTACCCTTATTAGGATTAAATAACGCGACTGTAGTTGGTTTTAATATATACCAAGCTAAAACAGTTTCATAAACTTCGCCCCAAAAAGAATACCGGTACTTACCCTGTATACGTGAGTTTGTTGCTTTAACTTGTATTAATGTTGGTACTACATAAATAAATATAGCTATAAATGGTGCGTAAATAATGTATGCATTAAAATATATTAATGCTAGAGGGGCGGTTAGGAATACAATACGCGGTACGCCCGATAAAAAGTGCAGCATTGCATTTATATAGCACATACGTTGAGGGATGCTAAGGCCTTTGCCAAGTAAAGGGTTATCTAACCTGAATATTTGTGCCATACCTCGCGCCCAGCGAATTCGCTGACCGATATGTGCAGATAAGCTATCCGTAGCAAGGCCAGCGGCTTGTGGGATATTAATATATGCTGTTTTATAACCAGCACGCTGCATTCTAAGTGCTGTGTGGGCATCTTCAGTTACTGTTTCGAATGCAAAACCGCCTATATTATCAAGTGCTTCGCGTTTTAGTACTGCACACGAACCACAGAAAAAGGTAGCGTCCCACATGTCATTACCATCTTGAATTAGCCCGTAAAAGAGCATGTTTTCGTTAGGTATTTGGCTGTGATTATTTAAGTTTCTTTCAAATGGGTCGGCTGAGAAAAAGTGATGTGGTGTTTGAACCAAACATACTTTACTGTCTTTCAAAAACTGACCCATGGTCATTTGTAAAAATGAGCGAGCAGGGACGTGGTCACAATCAAAAATAGCAATGTATTCACCATCAGTATAACGCATGGCACTATTCATATTACCGGCTTTAGCGTGATTGTTATCAGGACGAGTTAAATAACCCGCTCCGACTTCTTTTGCAAATTCACCAAACTCAGGTCGTTTACCATCATCTAAAATGTACACATTTAGCTTATCTGCTGGCCAATCAATGCTTAACGCTGCTAATGTTGTTGGTCTTACAACACTTAAAGGCTCATTATAGGTAGGTATGTATACATCAACAGTTGGCCAATCGTCAGTGTTCTTAGGAAGAGGAATTGGCTTACGCTCTAATGGATTAATTGTTTGAAAAAAGCCAAGTATTAGTACTAACCACGCGTAAGTTTCAGCTAATAGTAAGCCTGCACCTAAAGCAAGTGCGAGTGGATCATCCCAATTTAGAGTTTCTGTATATCGCCACCATAAATAGCGCGAAGATGTTGTAACCGATAAGGTGATCATGACTATCGTCGCCATTTGACCTTTTATTCGTTTAAGTGAATAAGCGACCAATAAAATAAAACTGATAAATATAGCTTGGGCTTCTAAGCTAAAAGGAATAGTTACAAAAATAGCCAATAAGAATAATGAAAAAGCAATAATTACATATTTAATTAATTTGTTTTGCCAAATACGTGCGTTGGCAAATGATTGAAATGCACTGTGTTTTGAGCGTTTTTTATTTTTTGAAAGTAAGCTCTTAAGTTTTCTACCTAGCTTTAAATCTATCCACTTTAATTGTCTAAAAATATAGCCAATTGCATCATAAAAATAATCACTTGCTGTTTCGCGAATTGAGCTTTTTTTATCACTATTTTTAAAAAATATTAAAAAAACACTTTGGAAAAAAAACCGTACTGCATTTGAATATAAGTGGTTCCGATATGGTAACTTTAAGTGGGGGTAATTAAAGTAAAACCATTCATAATTGCTTTCCTTGCGAACATTAAGTTTTACAATAATTGAGCTAAAAATGATTAAAAAAGGCATGAGTAATGCTTCAATAGCATTCATTTTATGACTATTAAAGTTACCATGAAATTTAAACATGATTAAGCGAACTAACTTTTCAGTAAAAAAGAGACTAAGCAGTAAGCGAAAGCTACTTTGAAAAGGGTGCTTATAAAAAGTGCTAAGTCGTGCTGTCATAATGCTGCTTTACTAACTAGCCAACCAGCTAGGGTTTCAAAATCATCATTAGCTATGCTGTAAGGAGCGCAGTTAAGCGCAACATTACGATACGCTGTTGATTCTTTTATTACTTCGTCGCTATTAATAAAAAAAGGAGCCATAAGAGGGAGCGTTGATTGCCAAAGTGAAAATAAATCAAACTCTAATACAGATGCCGAATTATACCGATTAACTAAAAAAAAGTGATGCCAAGAATTCTCAGTGTTCTTCAATTTTTGTAATTGCTTGTAAATTAAACTGTGACATATTGCATCACAATTAACTAATTCAACTACAATATCATTTTCATCTAATGCGTAATGGCTAATATCTATATGACTAGGGCAGTCAAATAGCATCCACGTATTTTTAGGGGTATCAAGCTTTTTACAGCTATCAATAAGGCCGTTAATTTCTGTTGGTGTTGGTATTTTGTTACCATGAGGTAAGAAAATTACGCCGTCGTTGTCTTGATAAAAACACTTTAAAACATCGTCGAAATTTTCAGCGTTACTCCAGCCTTGTGTATTCTTCCAGAGTAAACCAAAGTGCAAACCCAAATCGCTTTTGGGATCCAAATCTACAGCAATGACATTGATATCTGATTTTTTTAACACGCAGGCTAGGTTAGCAGTGATTGCAGTACAGCCAGTGCCACCTTTGATACCTTTTAAAAAAATTCTTTGCACGTGAGAAAGTTACCTAATTGTTTTAAATGCCAGTAATAGCAGCAAGCTCGTCATCAATTTCTTTTAATAACGCATATTTATTTATAGTTTTATTATTTTTTTGCTTGTTAACTATTTCAATGTAATCGTCACTTTTCCCACCAAAGCGACGAGCCAAGTTTTCAATATCATTTGATGTTAATGTTTGAGAGTGTCTTGAAATCAAGTTTTGCATTACTACCTGTATCTGTATGTTTTATTATTATAATATGTGGACATTATTTGTCTATTATATATAGAATAGTTGTTAAAACTAGTAAAAAAGTATTTTTTTGAAAGGCGTTTTGTGTGCATAAGTTTAACATAACCGGATTAGACCCCGCAGCTAAAGAAATAAAACCGGCTTCCAGCTATGCTATTTTAGCCCCATTGGATAATTTAGCTATAGAATTCGCGTTACATTGCGTTAACCTCGAAGCAAAGAGTAATATTTTTGTTATTTCTTCTCAAATAGAGTCATTTTTTGAGTCGCCTTTCTCTAATGTGCTATTTGATACTTATAAACAATCGCGCGTTCACTCATTTTCTTTTACCAAAGAAATTGCCGATTGGGGAATTAAGCGTATTAGCCACGGTATTATTAAAGAGCTAAATGGTTATGAAGGTATAAGTAATTCATTAATACTGCTCCATTTTAGTACCGAGCAGTTGCAGGACTTTAATGATGCTCAAATTGAGCAACTTATTGTTCAATACAACCAGTTTTTAGCAAATACAAATGCTAGTTTATTATTTCTAATTTCAGGCCCTGAAGTGGCTAACTTTCGATTTTTAGTCAGACGTCTTAATAAGTTATTTAGCGGGATTGTTTTTGTAGATAATGATTCATCAATGCGAGTACTTGAATACGATTATTGGAGTCATGGGACTGGCGTTTTATCGAATGTTCAATACTCGTTAATGGTTAAAAATAACCGATTTGTCGTTGAAGAAAATGTATTAGAGAAAAACGAACCTAACAATCTAAAACTTAACGATGAGGATGATGTGTGGCTAGTTCAAAACTCAGTGCCTGAGGGAACAAAATTACCTACATACTACCAAACAGTTAAAGAAAATAGCGACTTATTTGATAAAGGACCAAGGCTTACTGCGGCAACCTTAGTATTTTCAGTTACTCGTTACACCGACTTGGCTGATTTAGGTAAGCAATGTTTTGAGCTTAGAAAAAACTGTGGACGCTGGTTAAAATTAGTTATTCAGAATGTAGACGGTATTATCAGACATCAAGATGAATGTTTGTTTTTAACCCTAGGTGTAAACTTAATCTTATATAGTTTTTCAGAGCCTTCTCGTTTGCTCTCGCAGATTCAGTCTATTCAGGGGTTTCAGTTTTCAAGACCCCTACCACCTTCAGTTGAGCATGTACTACAGTATACGGAGAATACTTTTTCGAAAGGTTATTTACCGTTTATTGATTTTACAAGACAAGTTGAAGTGCACAGCGATTCTGCAGTTAATTTAGGGGTTAGTGGGGTGTTAGTTATTTTAGAGTTACTCCCAAGAATTGACCCAATTCATCCTCTGCATTTATTTCATATAAAACGTGAGGGTGATGTATTTAGTGTAGCGGAAAATAAAGTGTACTTATATTTGCACGCATGCAGAGAAAATGATGTTACAAACGCCATAAAGCATTTGTTTAAATTAGAAACGAGTGATTTTTTTGCTCAACAAAATGTGATTTCTGATCATTTTTATATTCAACAAGAATGTAAGCAATTACGTCGATATTATAGAGATAAAAATGTACCAGACCTTACCGAACAACTTAAAGAAAATGATAGTTACAAATATGTACCCGATTTAACACAAAGCCCTAAAGTCGATATTGGTACGCCGGAGTTTTTTACTCAAACTCGTCCAGATGCAAAGCCCTTTATAATGAATAGAAGGTAGTTATAAATGAGTATCAATCAGTTTTTAATTACAGTGTTTTTTGCCGTTTTACTCGGTGTTTTATTAGCATTAACGAGCCGCTACCTATCTGTAAAGTTTAAAAAGTTCTACTACAAAATGACGTTTAGACATGAAGTGTTAGAGCCCTATATACCTAAAAATAAAAGTAAGGAAAATAAGTGAAACTGTCTGGATTAGGGGTGTGGAACCTTTATTTTATTGTGAAATTTGCTCTGTTTTATTATGGTGCAATCGACTTTGATTTTTTAAGTAATGCAGCATTTGCAGCTCTTTTGGCTATTCAATTGAAAGATGTTCGTATTGAGAAAGTTAAGCATGCTATTGCTATCGTGATTGCGGTAATACTGCTTTATAAGGACTCTTGGCTTCCTCCAATAAACCGTTTGACTAAGCAAGCGGGTAATGTCCAAGATTTTAGTTTTGGGTACTTTATTGAGTTAATAGGGCGAGTTATAAATGTAGATATGCTGCTTGGGTTTTTTATCATCGTTATATTGTTTTGGTATAGCTCGCAATGGATTAGATTTACTACAGTGACCATTGCTGGTTTGATGTTTATTGGTTGGCAAGGGCAAAGTAGTCTAACAAATAATAATGCCAATCAAGTCGCAGGTAATAACTTTGCTGCAGAACCTCAAAATAGAGAGTCAATTGTAACAACGGAAACTCAATCTCCAGAACAAAAGCTGAAAGATTTTTACCAGCAACAAAGCTTATTAACAAGCCATTTCCCACAAGAATATAATGGTGAAATGTTTGACGTTATTATTTTAAATATTTGTTCTATGGCTGTAGATGACTTAAATACGATTGGTGTTAGCGTAACTGACATGTATAAAGATTTTGATGTTGTTTTTTCTGACTTCAATTCAGCAACATCATACAGTGGGCCTGCAGCTATCAGATTGCTTCGAGCGAGTTGTGGGCAAACAAGTCAAACTGCATTATTTAAAGATGCGCCAGAGCAATGTTACTTATTTAAAAACTTAGAAAAACTTGGGTATCAAAATAATATAGTAATGAATCATGATGGACATTTTGATGAGTTTAAAGGATTAATTAAGAAAAATGGCGGTTTAGATTCAAAGCCATTTAATATTGATTCTATGCCTGTTGCGCAATATGGTTTTGATAATAGCCCTATATATTCAGACGGAGCTGTTTTAAATGGTTGGCTCGATACTGATGCAAAAGATTGTGCGCCGTGTGCTATGTACTACAACACAATTAGCTTGCATGATGGCAATCAATTCGTTAATCATGCAAGAACAACGAGTCAAGAAAGCTATCCAACCAGACATGAAAATTTGTTTTCTGATATTAATAAATTTATTAAAAACTTAGAGAAACGTGATCGAAATGTCATGTTAATGATTGTGCCTGAACATGGTGCAGCGTTAAAAGGTGATAAAGTACAATTTGCTGGATTACGTGAAATACCAAGCCCAGCTATTGTTTCTGTGCCAGTGGCTATCAAGTTTATAGGTCCTGATGTTCAAAGTTACTCGCAAATAGTAATTGATGAGTCAACAAGCTACTTTGCACTCTCAGAGTTAATAAGCAAAACACTGCAAACAAATTTATTTGGTGGCAATAGCAGTATTGCTAACCTACTAGAAAACTTACCGAAAGCGCCAAAAGTAGCTGAAAATGCCGATACTATTATGATGTATGTAAATAAGCGACCTTACATACAACTAGATGGTGGTGATTGGTCTGCATACCCTCAAGGCAAGTAATAAATTAAAAAGCCTATAATGTAGGCTGACATTACAAATACGGGTACTTATTTGATAAGTACCCGTATTTATCCTCACTTTGGCTTTGGTTTAACTCTTTAATCAATTTCGTCCAAAAATGTTTACAATAAACTACCTTCTCAAAGCTACTTAGCGTATTATTCTGCCAATATAGTTTTTCCTTCTTTGAGGATGTATGCGTCTAGATATTCACTGTGCTGATCGAATTGGTATCGCCCAAGAAATCCTTAATATTTTAGTTAACTACAGCGTTGATTTGAAAGGAATTGAGGTTGATTCGGTTAACTGTCGTATGTATGTAAGTTTCCCTGAAATTGAGTTCGAACAATTTCAAAAAATTATGCCCTCTATTCGTCTAATTGATGGTGTACATGATGTACGTACTACTGCATTTTTACCTTCTGAACGTGAGCATAATGAACTAAACACATTGCTGCGCGCATTACCTGATGGTGTTATTTCTATTGATGCTAAAGGCTGGGTACGTTTGTGTAACGATGCAGCCTGCAAAGATTTACAGCTAAATGAAAAAGACGTTATTGGTGAAAATATTAATAACTTGCTTAAAGGCTTTAATTTTACTCGATGGTTAGAAAGTAAAGAAGTGCTGGGGCAAACTACCCGAGTGGAAGTGGCAGGAGAAGACTTTATTGCAGATATTTTACCTATTGCAGTACCGCAAGGTGGTGAAGGTGACGTACTTGCTGGCGCTGTTATTAATATTAAATCGCAAAGTCGTTTAGGTCAGCAAGTAAGTGCTTTTAGGCGCTATGGGCAAGAAAGCTTTGCAACTATTCATAACTTCAGTACTGCTATGCGCCGTGTTGTACGTGAAGCCCGAAAAATGTCACAACTAGAAGCACCAATACTAATTACAGGCGAAACAGGCACTGGCAAGGAGTTGCTTGCTAGGGCGTGCCATTATGCCTCTAATCGTTCAGTTAAGCCTTTTATTGCTTTGTCGTGTGCATCACTTCCTGATGATGTAGCTGAGTCTGAATTGTTTGGTTACGCAGGTTATGAAGACAATACAGCACCTAAACGTGGTGTGCTTGAGCAAGCTGATGGTGGCACGGTATTTTTAGATGAAGTTGGCGAAATGTCGACTCAATTGCAAACTAAATTATTGCGATTTTTGCAAGATGGTACATTTAGAAAAGTAGGCGACGAAAACGAAGTTAAAGTAAATGTGCGCATTATTGCTGCAACACAAAAAGATTTACCAGCAATGGTGCAAGAAGGCGTTTTTAGAGAAGATTTATATTATCGTATAAATGTTTTAACGTTAGAAATTGCCCCGTTACGGGATAGAAAAGCCGACGTAGGACCACTTGCAGAACATTTTATTCAAAAGTACGCTCAGCAAAACGGGCATGATGTGCCTCTTTTATCACAAGAGTGTTTGAGCTTTTTGCAAGAATATCCGTGGCCGGGTAATGTTCGCCAACTAGAAAATGCAATTTACCGTGCAGTGTCGTTATTAGATGACAGCGAACTACGTGTTGAGCATTTACAGCTGCCTACATTTACACACGAATTAGGATACTTAGAGTCAGATTTTGAAGGCTCGCTTGACCAAGCAGTAAAACGCTTTGAAGCAACATTGTTGCGTAAGCTCTATCCTGCTTATCCTAGCTCTCGCCAATTAGCAAAACGGTTAGGTTTGAGCCATACAGCTGTTGCGAATAAATTACGTGACTACGGTATTAACCGTAAAACTGTAAAAGTGTAATTGACGCAAAAATATTAAAATATGAGGGCTAATTTTTAGTCCCCATATTTTTTGTAACCCCATCGATAGCAATTGTTTCTATGCCGTCATCATTAAAGTTCATAATAATACTGGTATTATTTCGAGTGAAAAAATAACTGCGATCATTAAGCTCTATAACGTAATCACCTTTAACTGAATTACTAAATTCCTGCTTTTTAAGTACAACCGTGTGCTCACCAATTTGCCAATTAAAACCCTGTATAAAACCATTATTAAACTCTTGTACCCAGACCTGATTTTCATCTTTTGAAAGTGTAATTGCTACTGAATATGAATTAGGAATTTGATCCATATTGTAACTTTTGGAGCCAATAGTGAATTTTCCCGAATTTTGTTGCCAAGCAAAACCAAATTCAAATGGTTTTTCAATGCCTGTCGGGTAGGTAATTGTTCCGCTACCAGGTAAGCTAAAGTCAGCAAGTGCATTATTACTCGCTGCTAAAAACATAGTAGCGATAAGTATATTTAATTTTAATTTCATAAAATAATTTTTTTTTGTATTTATAACTTTAGATTAAAACAGAATATTCGTCATCGCAAGTGCCTGTGCTACACTCAGGTAAATTAAACTGGTAAGACCTTTGCTGTGAACTTATATTTTAGACTTCTTTTACTGTTTTTTAAAATTAAACGTAATCAAGAATACCAAGACTTACTCGATACAGTAGATATTGATTACAAATCGCTGCCTACTGATTGTGATATAAATCTACATCTAACGAATTCTCGTTATTTAGCAATGATGGATCTATCTCGTACGTGGATGACCGAACGCGTAGGTTTGCTTAAACAAATTTTAAAACGTCGTTGGTTTCCTATTGTTAATGCAACCGCAATTACCTATATTCGCGATATTAAACCCATGCAGCGCTATACAATTAGTACAAGGTTAGTTGGGTGGGATCATAAGTATTTTTACATCGAGCAAAAGTTTCATTCAGTGCGTGGTTTACATGCTATTGCCTACGTAAGAGGGGTATTTAAAAGCAAAAAGGGTATTATAAGCATTGAAGAAATGCTTGAAGTTGCTGGTTTTGAGGGGAAAACACCTATATTACCTAGTGAAGTAATGCACTGGAAAGAAATGCTAGAGCAAAAAAAGATAAATAATTTACCCAAATAGCGTATTTAAGAATACGAAAATAAAAAAAAGGCCTTTCGACCTTTTACACACACATATATTAAAAGCACTTTTTAGAAGCTATATTTAACGCCAAACATTGCCACAATAGGGTCTAGCTCAACAGTTGAAGTTAGTGCTTTTGCTCCATTAGCGTATACAGTCGCATCGGTATCAATATCCATAAGCGATACCATTGCGTGTAGTCCCCATTTTTTATTGATTTTATAGTTAGCACCTACTTGCGCCACAAAACCAAAAGAATTATCTAGTTTTACTTCCACGTCGTCTGTTCCCAGCGTAGTTTTAAGTGCTTGTGATGGTTGCTCATCAAAAAAGATTGTGTAGTTTATACCTACACCTACAAATGGTCTAAGTGCATAGCTTGTGTCTAAAAAGTGATATTGCGCAATAAGCGAAGGTGGCAGTTGCTTTATATCAGCAATTTTATTACCGGCTAAACCACCAGTTCCATTTACATCATGAGAAAAAGGTGTTGATGCAATGAGTTCTAATACCCACTTATCGTTAAATGCATAATCCACTGTAATACCTAACTGAGTATCTGAATCGCCTTTAAGCCCTAAGGTAGGGGCTTCATTGATTGATGAACTACTGTTGTCAGGATTTATGTTTATAGCGCCAACATTTACGCTAAAGTTAGCGTGTGCAGCAGGAGATAGCGCCAATAAAGAGGTTAATAATGCAATGCTAATAGTGGTTTTCATGTTGTTCTCCAAGAACTACTTTTTGATTGACACTATTATTGCAGCGCTAAAAAAATATAAACCTGTTCTAGATCAAAGTTTCAAAAATGATTGAATATTGTGAAATTATTTATTGATATAGATTAATTTTAGAGTCGATTTATAAAACAACAATTGACATTTATATACTCATTTAGCTCGTTGGATTTATTAATGCTGAACCACTAAACTAGGCTTTTTATTTTTCGAGGTTACATTTATTAAATTGGATTCGTTTTAATATTGAAAGCTCAATATGCTTAGCCTTATTTTAAATAACGCTTTGCTTTATTTTCTTTTACACTTTGAAGATCGACTAAAACCAAACCATCTATACAATAATTAAAATCTGGATCGATACTAAAGCTTAAAAATTTCACACCGTTTGATTTACACAATTCAGTGTATTGTTTAAATAAAGTAGGCACCTGAGTGTCCATATTAGCAAGTACATGCTTTAGTTCTACAAAGTCATCTTTTACGTCGTTACCACTAAACACAGTGTGGCATTGCATTAGTTGTTGCTCACTTAGTTTAAATTCATTGTTTGGCTTAGCGAGGTCCACATCGCTTTTATAATAATATTGATAATAATACACCAACATAGCCTTTGCCTGCTCTGGTAGTGCATTAGACACCGTTACCGCGCCAAATAAATAACGATATTGAGGATGATTTTTTATAAAAGCTCCAATGCCATACCATAAATAATCAAGACTTTTGCGACCCCAATATTTAGGTTGTACAAAGCTACGACCAAGTTCTATTCCTTGCTGTAGGTAAGGAGTCATTGCATTGGTGTAAGTAAATAAGCTATCTGTATAAAGGCCTTCTCTTCCATGCTTTTTAATAATATCTGCTGCGCAGGCTAAACGATATGCACCGACTAATTCTAATTGTTCAGGGTCCCATAGCACAAGATGCTGATAATCCATATCATACTTGTCTATATCACGTCGTTTACCACTGCCTTCACCCACGGCTCTAAACGCTATTTCTCTCAAACGCCCTAATTCTCTAAATACGCAAGAGCTCCCCGTATATTGATAAAGATATATGTGCATTGCGTCTTGTGTTTTACCCAAAATTTGACATTGTTCAATCGCTTTTTTAAGTTCTTTTTTACACTCGGGTATAGCAATGGGCATTTGCGTTTTTAGTGGTAGTATTTTTTTAGTTGTTAATCTATATAGCTGTTTACGAATTAGATTTACTATTTCTTTGTCTTTTAGGTTTTCTATTAAATAAGATTCTGGAGGAATAGATGCGCCAATTTCAAATTCTAATGATTTTTGACGTTGTTTAAACATTTCTTTTACTAACAATAGACTCGCAAGAGGTTTGTAAATAATTGAAGTACCATAAAATAGTGGGCTATTTTTAGCTTTAATAAATATCGGTAAAATAGGGCAATTTGCTTTTTTAGCCATACGTAAAAAGCCGCTATTCCATTTACAATCTTTTATACCTGTAGGGCTTAAGCGTGAAACTTCACCTGCTGGGAATATTAATAAAGTCCCTTCATTTTTTAAATGCTGATGAATATTATTTAGTTCTATTTTTTTACTCATTCCGGATAAATTGTCTACAGGTAATAATAGGTCGCGCATAGGCTCTACCGACATTAGCATGCGATTAGCCACTACTTTTAAGTCGGGCCTTACTGTTGAGAGTACTTTTATCAAAGCCAGTGCATCTAGTGAGCCAATGGGGTGGTTTGCGACAATAATTAACTTGCCTTCACTTGGTATATGTTCAATTTGCTTTGGTTTGTAGCGAGTATTAAAATCAAGTTCATCAAGTACTTGCTCTACAAACTCAAGCCCTTGTAAGTGAGGGTAGGCATTGCCAAAGGCAACAAACTCTTGTTCATTTAATAAGTACTTTAAGCCTTTTTTTACAACACTAGTCACTTTTGGTGAGTTTTTTAATTGCGGTAAATTTACTGTTATTACGTCATCAATACTGATCATATTAACCTCTATTACACGTTGATATATTTTCCATTGGAATAGAGTAAAAAAGAGGTGTGACAGTTACTTTGCAGTTGTGTGATTTTTTAAAGTATTAATTAGGCAAAGCAACGTTTTACTCATAAATATAATTACTTTATATTTATGAGTAAAACTTTATAAGGAGTAGGTATGTCAGTATTAGTTGCTATTACAGGGCGAGATAACACAAAGTTAATGGCGCAATTACAAGCACGTTTACCCGCTATTCGTATTGAGGAGTGGCCAGATTGCCTCAACGTAGAGGATATAGACTTTGTGCTTGCTTGGAATGCTCCTGAATCTATGTGGGCGCAGTTACCTAACTTAAAAGTGGTGTCATCATTTGGTGCGGGAGTTGATAGCATCGATTTAAAACAATTAGCTGAGCATATTGATGTTGTTCGCATTGTTGATGATCAACTAGCAGAAGATATGGCTGAATATGTGCTTACACATATTTTAGCTCAAAAACTGCGTTTAAATGAATACTTTATTAAGCAGGCTCAGCAGTGTTGGAAACCTAAACGCGCTCATAACCATAAAAATGTGGGCATATTAGGTTTCGGTGAATTAGGTAAAAAATGTGCTCAAAAACTGGTTGAAAATAGTTTTAATGTAAGTGGATGGGCACAAAGTTATAAAAGCTCTACAAGTGTTCATGTTTATTATGGTGAGCAGGGGTTAGATGAAATGCTCACACATATAGATTATTTAGTGTGTTTGTTGCCACTTACAAATGCTACAAGGGGGATTATTAATAAAACATTACTAGAGAAACTTTCACCTCATGCTGTTGTTATTAATGTAGCTCGTGGTCAGCATGTTGTTGAGCAAGATTTATTAACTGCACTAAATAATGAGAGTGTGCGAGCAGCTACCCTTGATGTTTTTGATCAAGAGCCATTAAAAAATGATCATCCATATTGGCAACATCCAAAAATAACGTTAACACCTCATTGTGCTGCATTGTCTGATTTAAATAGTGTTATAAACCAGATAGTAGAAAATATCGAATGTTTAAATGAGGGTAGCAAGCTAAATAATCTAGTAGATAGAACTAAAGGTTATTAAGTGACAAGTAAATAGTTTAAAAAACAGCTTGTTTACACATGTAATTTTTATTATTGTTAAAAAAGATTCTCACAAATAAAAATTATAAAGAGGGTGTCATGAAATCAAATCAAAGTGGCGTTAAGTTAAGTTTTATTATTATTTCAATTATCGTTTTGGGTGTTTCTGCTTGGTTTAATCAGGCGAATGCTGAAGATGCCCCTCATAAAAAACAAAACAATTCAGAATTAATAGAAACTATTGATAACGGTTAATAGCTTACCCTTTTTACAATGAGCACTTTTGATTATTACTTAAATACAATTTTAACGCGGTATTTAGGCATACTACTAAGTGCCTCAAAGTAAATTTACTTTATGGTTATTTACTCTTTTTAATTGAATGTATAGCTTCATCATCAGTATTTATTTCTAAAAATAAAAAACTAAATAATATTGAAAGACGATAGTATTTTTCAATGTTAAATTTTAGATAATAAAAAGCCCAGCATTAACTGGGCTATAAAATATTCTAAGGATAAGGATTAACTTTGGGCTACATTAAATTGCCCAAATGTATAAACCTTAAACAAATAAAATGTGTTGATCAACACTAAACTCATATTTGAAATAACACTCGACGACATAAGATCTAGGCTAAATGATAAAAATAACAGACCACAAGCACTAACAGCGGCAACGCGTAGCAGTGTTATATGGTTAATGAAGAATGCACCTAAACCTAGTGCAAGTAGTATTGTGTTTAAAAGCCAATCTAGCTCATTTAGCATGGTCGTTTCAATAGTTCAGTTGTTGAAAAAAGGAGCGCCATTATGTTGATCTTTTGCACACCTTTCAACCAAGTAATTTTAAATTTTCAGATTAGTTTTTTTAATGCTAAAAGTATTTATAAATAGCAGAAAATAAACCCTTATCGACTATTACTTGATACCTTTGGCAACTATGTGGGTTTTTTAAATCACTGCATAAATAAAGATATTTACGTTTAGAATCGAGTTGTGGGTGCAAGTTTGAGTCAATAATTGTGGCACCGTACCCGAATACACCAGACCAGTAGATGCTTTCACTCACCATTCCTAATTTTTTATAGGTAAGTAGCGTTGGCTTTGGAAAAGCTAAAATAATGACTGCTACGATACTTAAAGTTATGAATAACCCTTTTTTTGGTTTATTTATTTTTTTTGTATTATTAGAATTTGAGCTAGAAATTGTTTGATTAGGTTTTGCAGTTGCTGGTTGACGCTTACTTTTTTGTATTGTTTTTTTTCTTGTTGGGGTTTTCCCAAGCAAGGATTGTTTATTTGGTACTTTTGACATAATGCAAATTTGGCCTTTTTTACATAGATCTCTATAATTAAACGAGTAAATTTATATACTAAGCTAATTAATATGATAACTTAAACTTAGCTAATAGCCTATTGAGGAATAAAGATGAATGCGCAGCTATCAATTTTAATTGTAGATGACGTTAGCACCGTGCGTAGCTTTTTGAGCCAAACGCTCATGCACTTAGGGATAGAAAACGTAAAAGAAGCATCCACTGCATCACAATGTATCAGTGAGTGCCAGGCTATAAATTATAATATAATCTTTTTAGATATTGAATTACCAGATGGTGATGGTAAAGAGTTAATCGCACAGATTAATGAACTAAGCCCTGAAACAAATGTAGTCATGGTATCGGCTCATTCTGGAATCGAAAATGTAAAAGATGCGATAGACAAAGGCGCTAAAGGGTTTGTAGTAAAACCATTTACACCTAAAAAAATAGCAGCAATGCTTAAGAAGTTTTATCCAGACTTAGAAAATGTGTAATTAAATATACCAATCTGCAATAACACTTAATCAATTTGAGGGATTAAATCTGACGCTAACAGGGTTAAAAATTTCTGATATACCGCTGCATGGATGAAGGAGGTAGAGCAATGCAGGAGCAATTGCCGAGAACAATTAAATAACGAAATTTTTTCCTTGTCGTTGTTAAGGATTTTTTATCTCAAAATAGATTACTTAATTAGGCGAATTGGTATTAAAAAAGATAATTAAATTTAGAATAAAAAAAAACCGGCAAAAGCCGGTTTTTTATATTCTAACAAAAACAAATTATAGAGCTTTAATTTTAGCTGCTATGCGACTCTTATGACGAGCTGCTTTGTTTTTGTGGATTAGACCCTTAGTTGCGTAACGGTCTAGGATAGGTGTTGCAACAGTAAAAGCTTGCTGTGCAGCTTCTTTATCGCCCGCTTCAATAGCAACAAGTACTTTTTTGAAGTATGTGCGCATCATTGAACGACGGCTTGCGTTGTGCTGGCGGTTCTTTTCGCTTGTTATAGCGCGTTTTTTTGCAGACTTGATGTTAGCCAAGGTTTGCTCCTAACAATCTTAAAATAAAGCTTAAAATAAAGGCGGTGGAATATGCCTGTTTCTATCATGGATGTCAATTTAAATTTAACGACCCAAGAAAAACTGCACCATATAACGAGCATCAATTTGCCGCTTTAGCAGTTAATACCGACATTGTAACAAAGCACAGACCCCCAGCCTAGTGCTTTAAAGCGATTTATAAAAAAGACTGTGGCATAATTGCATCAATTACGTATTTTTGAGTGGATTTAAGGTGTCAAAAGGTTTATTTCGGTCGGGTATGATTGTTAGCTGTATGACCATGATATCGCGAGTTTTAGGGCTTGTGCGGGACGCTGTGGTTGCTAATTTGTTAGGTGCAAGTGCAGCAGCAGATGTTTTTTTGTTTGCGAACCGTATTCCTAACTTTTTACGCCGCTTATTTGCTGAAGGAGCCTTTGCTCAAGCATTTGTACCAGTCTTAAGTGAGATTAAAGAGCAACAGGGCGACGATAAGGTTAAACTTTTTGTTGCGCAGGCTGCTGGTACTTTAGGTACTATTTTACTTATCGTTACTATTATTGGTGTTGTTGCCTCTCCTGTTATTGCCGCATTATTTGGTACCGGTTGGTTTATTGATTGGTGGCAGGGTGGAGCGAATGCAGAAAAGTTTGAACTTGCCAGTTCATTACTTAAATTAACGTTTCCTTATTTATTTTTTGTGAGCTTAGTTGCACTTAGCGGCGCAGTAATGAATGTGTACAATCGTTTTGCCGTAGCTGCATTCACTCCAGTCTTACTTAATGTTTCTATTATCACATGCGCCATTTTTTTACATGATAAGTTTTCGGTAGGTGCTTACTCACTCGCCATAGGTGTATTTGTTGGTGGTGTTGTGCAGTTGCTATTTCAATTGCCATTTTTGTATCGTGCAAAAATGTTGGCTCGACCGCGCTGGGCTTGGCAAGACGAAAACGTAAAAAAGGTACGCAAACTTATGTTACCAGCATTGTTTGGTGTATCTATTAGCCAAATTAATCTTTTGCTTGATACGATGATTGCCTCGCTACTCATGACCGGTTCAATTGCGTGGCTATATTATTCTGATCGTTTAATTGAATTTCCACTCGGATTGTTTGGCATTGGCATTGCCACGGTAATTTTGCCTGCGCTATCTAAACTTCATAGTAGTAAAAAAAGCAGCGATTTTCAGCATACGTTAGATTGGGGGGTTCGGTTTGTTATATTTTTAGGCTTACCGGCAATGATCGGTTTAATGATAATTAGTCCATTAATTATCACTGTGTTGTTTGATCACGGTGCATTTAAAGAAGACAGTGTTGATCATGTGAAAGCAGTGAGCTTGGGCGTTATGGCTTATTCGGTAGGGTTAGTTAGTTTTATGCTTATAAAAATATTAGCCCCTGGATTTTATGCTCGTCAAGATACAAAAACACCTGTACGTATTGGTATAATTACTTTGGTACTAAATATGGTGTTTAATATTATGCTTGCTCCTTTTATTGGCTATTTAGGTTTGGCGCTAGCTACCTCAATGTCGGCGAGTTGTAATGCTTTTTTACTTTATAGGCAGCTTAAAAAAGAAGGGGTATATCAATTTTCCTCTATGAGTTTATATTTTACGCTTAAATGCATAGTGGCAAGTTTGGTTATGGGGGTTGTCGTTTGGTTTACTGCGCATCACTATAATTGGTCTAGTTGGGGCTTTACAGAGCAAGTTATGCTGCTTACAGCATTATTAGTTATTGCAGGCGTAAGCTATTTTACAATGCTGTTTTTGATGGGCGTTAGACTAAATACGATAAAAAGTGTAGCAATTACTGAATCAAATTAAAAAAAAGATTATAATCGGCAACTCTGCGGCTTTTATCACTTTTGGTCGCAATTAATAACTCGCTAAAAAGGCAATTAGGTAGCATGGAGTTAATTAGAGGTATACACAATATTCGTCCGCAACATTTTGGTTGCGTGCTTACTATTGGTAATTTTGATGGTATTCACTTAGGTCATGCTGAAGTACTAAAAGGTTTGCTCGCTGATGCTAAAGTGCACCGTTTACCTAGCACTGTGATGCTGTTTGAACCTCAGCCACAAGAGTTTTTTGCTAAAAACAATGCACCAGCACGATTAACGCGCTTACGAGATAAACTACGTTTATTAAGTGACTTAGGAATTGAACGTGTTATTTGCATCAGTTTTAATCAGCAATTTGCAAATATGCGTGCCGAGCAGTTTGTTAGTGATATTTTAATTAAAAAGTTAGGCGTTAAAGCATTAACGGTTGGCGATGATTTTAAGTTTGGTAAGCAACGCCAAGGTAATTTTGACTTACTCTACAGCATGGGTAAACAGGCGGAAATGGATGTTAAAAGCACCGCGAGTTTTCGTCAATTAAATGCTAGAGTAAGCAGTACTTTAATACGTGATGCCTTAGCCACTGGCGATTTAACCAGTGCGAAAGTAATGCTTGGTCATGACTATGCTATTTCAGGCCGTGTTATACACGGTTGGAAAAGAGGGCGAGAGCTAGGTTTTAGAACGGCAAATATTGCGCTTAAACGTCAAGTTTGCCCTGTAAATGGTGTGTTTGCTGTGCAAGCAACGATTGCAGGTAAATTGATTTATGGGGTGGCAAATATTGGTAATAAACCCACGTTTAATGGTACTCGTGCATTACTAGAAGTTCATCTTTTTGATTTTGCGCAGGACATTTACGGACAATTTATGCATGTGGAGTTGATAAAAAAACTTCGCGATGAGAAAAAATTCGAGACATTAACACAATTAACGGCACAAATAGCGACTGATGTTGCCGCCGCTAAGCAGTGTTTTGGTTTAAATTAGATAGCCGATAGATACGGAATGTAGGATTAATGAGCGATTATAAACATACTTTGAATTTACCGGAAACACCGTTTCCAATGCGTGGCAATTTGGCACAACGTGAACCAAAAATGCTTAAAGCATGGTATGAAGACGACCTGTATGGTCAAATTCGCAGCGCGAAAAAAGGTAAAAAGACCTTTATTTTGCATGACGGCCCTCCGTATGCAAATGGCGATATTCATTTAGGTCATTCAGTAAATAAAATATTAAAAGACATTATTGTTAAGTCAAAAACATTATCTGACTTTGACTCGCCGTTAGTTCCAGGTTGGGATTGTCATGGTTTGCCAATTGAGTTAATGGTTGAGAAAAAAGTAGGAAAGCCTGGCGTAAAAGTGACAGCTGCAGAATTTCGCGAAAAGTGTCGTGCATATGCAAAAAAACAAGTTGAAGGTCAAAAAGTTGATTTTAAACGTTTAGGTGTATTTGCCGACTGGGATAAGCCTTACTTAACAATGAACTTTGACTTTGAAGCGAATGCAATTCGTGTACTTGGTCGTATTATTGAAAAAGGTCATTTGCATAAAGGCGCTAAGCCTGTGCATTGGTGTACAGACTGTGGTTCTGCATTAGCAGAGGCTGAAGTTGAATACCAAGATAAGCAATCTCCTGCTATTGATGTACGTTTTACTTTTATTGATCAAGATGCTGTTGTTAACGCGTTTGATTTGGCTGATGGTCATAAAGGTGAAGGCAGTGTTGGCACTGTTATTTGGACAACAACACCTTGGACGCTTCCTGCAAACCGCGCAGTGGCTGTGCATGCTGATTTAGAGTATGCATTGGTACAGGTTGAAGATGAAGGTGTACAACAACGTCTGATTTTAGGTTCTGAGCTTGTTAAAGATGCAATGGACCGCTTTGGTTTTAATCACTTTCATGTATTAGGTTACGTAAAAGGTGCTGCGCTTGAAAATTTACAAGTAGCTCATCCTTTTTATGACTTTAATGTACCAGTGATTGTTGCAGAGCACGTTACTACCGATTCAGGTACTGGTGTGGTACATACAGCTCCAGGACATGGTCAAGAAGATTTCGTGGCTGGCTTAAATTACAATCTTGAAGTAGCTAACCCTGTTGGTGCAAATGGTGTTTATTTACCAGATACCGAACTTTTTGCAGGCCAGCATGTATTTAAAGCCAATGCGAGCGTAATTGAAGTATTAAAAGAGCACGATGCATTAATGCATCATCATGCTATTACACATAGTTACCCACATTGCTGGCGTCATAAAACACCAATTATTTTCCGTGCTACACCACAATGGTTTGTAAGTATGGATCAGGCTAACTTGCGCCAAGATTCTCTAGCTGAAATAAAAAATACTCAGTGGTTACCAGAGTGGGGCGAAAGCCGTATTTCTAATATGGTTGAAAGCCGCCCAGATTGGTGTATTTCTCGCCAACGTACATGGGGTGTTCCAATTGCATTGTTTGCAGATAAAGACACTGGTGCGCTTCATCCAAATACCCAAGAACTAATTGAGCAAGCTGCACAGCTTGTTGAAAAAGCAGGTATTCAAGCATGGTACGACCTAGACCCTGCTACATTGCTTGGTGAAGAAGATGCCAAGCAATACATGAAAGTGCAAGATACGTTAGATGTATGGTTTGACTCAGGTGTGTCGCATGCATGTGTTGTAGATGCGCGTGAAGATCTAGTTGGTCCAGCTGATTTATACCTAGAAGGTTCTGATCAACACCGTGGTTGGTTTATGTCATCAATGATGACATCAGTGGCTATTAATGGTCACGCACCATACCGCCAAGTATTGACTCATGGTTTTACCGTTGATGAAAACGGTCGCAAAATGTCTAAGTCACTGGGTAATGTTATTTCACCACAAAATGTGATGAATAAACTAGGTGCTGATATTCTACGTTTATGGGTTGCTTCTACCGATTACACTGCAGAAATGACTGTGTCGGATGAAATATTTAAACGTTCAGCAGATCGTTACCGCCGCATTCGCAACACAAGCCGTTACTTGCTTGCTAACCTAAATGGTTTTGATCCGAAAACAGATCAAGTAGCAGTTAACGATATGGTTGAGCTTGATAAGTGGATTGTTGGTCGTGCAACTCAATTACAAACAGAAATTTTAGCTGCATACGATAGCTACCAAATGTTATTAGTAACGCAAAAGCTAATGAACTTCTGTACAGGTGAGCTTGGCTCGTTTTACTTAGATGTAATTAAAGACCGTCAATACACTGCTAAGAGTGACAGTCACGCACGTCGTTCTTGTCAAACAGCGCTTTATCATATTGCTGAAGCAATGACGCGTTGGATGGCACCTATTATGAGCTTTACTGCACAAGAAATTTGGGAAGCTTTACCAGGCGAGCGCAGCGATTACGTATTTACATCAGTTTGGTATGATGGCTTACAAGCGCCAACTAATAACCAATTTAGTAATGATGACTGGTTAGAAATTCTAACGGTACGTGACGAAGTAAACCGTTTATTAGAAGCTGCACGTAAAGAAGAGATTATAGGTGCAACACTTCAAGCCACTGTTAATTTATTTACAGGTAAAGAGCTTGCAGCTAAATTAAATGCGCTTGGTGATGAGCTGCGCTTTGTATTATTAACATCAGCTGTGAATGTAACTGAAGTTGATAGTCAGCCTGCTGATACACAAACAACTGAAATTGAAGGTTTATTCATTAGTGTTGCTGCAACTGATGCTGCTAAATGCGAGCGTTGTTGGCATTACAGTGAAGATGTAGGTGTTGAACCTGCTCATCCTGAGATTTGTGGTCGTTGTGTTAGTAATGTTGATGGCGAAGGCGAAAAGCGTCAATTCGCTTAGGAGTTATTCTTAGTGAGCAAACTAGCCCAAAAAAGTGGTTTAGTGTGGCTTTGGTTGAGTCTATTACTTTTAGTAATAGACTTTGCCAGTAAAACACTTGTTGTAAGTACTATGGCTTATCAAGAGTCGATAAATTTACTCCCTGTTTTTAGTATTACTTATGTGCATAACTATGGTGCTGCTTATAGTTTTTTAAGTGAAGCGGGTGGTTGGCAGCGTTGGTTTTTAAGTTTTATAGCTATTGCCATTAGTGCTTTACTTGTTTGGTGGTTAAAGCGTCTACCAGCGACAAACAAAGTATTATGTAGTGCATATGCTCTTATACTTGCCGGCGCTATTGGTAATTTATACGATCGTATTGCATATGGTTATGTAATCGACTTTATTCACGTATTTTATAACGACTCGCATTTTCCTGTATTCAATATTGCTGATAGTGCTATTTGTATTGGCGCTGCATTATTGTTATTTGACGCCTTTACAGGTGAGAGTCCGAAGGAGCATAAAGCATGAGCCAAGCTGTAATTGGTGAAAACTCGCAAGTTATTTTTCATTTTTCTATTAAGTTAGAAGATGGCTCTGCTGCGGATTCTACTAAGGTACATAACAAGCCTGCTAAATTAACAATGGGTGATGGCAGCTTAACTGCAAACTTCGAAAAATGTTTATTAGGTTTAACAGCTGGCGAAAGCAAAACCTTTGAACTTGAACCTGAAGATGCTTTTGGTAAGCCAAATCCTGATAATATTTACTATGTTGATCGTAGTAAGTTTGGTCCAGAAACACCTGCAAAAGTAGGTGCCATTATAGCGTTTACGCAGCCTGATGGTACCGAACTTCCTGGTTTAGTACGCGAAGTACAAGGCGAGTCGGTAACAATTGATTTTAATCATCCTTTGGCTGGTCAGCGTTTAACGTTTGAAGTTGATATTATCGAGGTAGAAGGTTAATGGAAATATTACTAGCTAATCCACGAGGCTTTTGCGCTGGTGTTGACCGTGCTATTAGTATTGTTGAACGTGCTTTGGATATTTTTGAAAAGCCAATTTATGTTCGCCATGAAGTAGTGCATAACCGCTATGTGGTTGATGGACTAAAAAGCCGTGGTGCGGTTTTTGTTGAAGAGCTTGATCAAGTGCCAGATGACAGTATTGTTATTTTTAGTGCGCATGGCGTATCACAAGCTGTTCGTAGCGAAGCGAAGCGTCGTGATTTAAAAGTATTTGATGCAACGTGTCCACTTGTAACTAAAGTACATATGGAAGTAACACGTGCAAGTCGTAAGGGCATTGAGTGTATTTTAATTGGTCACCATGGTCATCCTGAAGTTGAGGGAACAATGGGGCAATATGATAATTCAGCAGGTGGAATTTACCTTGTTGAAACCGTTGATGATGTTGTTGCGCTAAATGTAAAAAATGCTGAAAACCTTTTTTACTGTAGTCAAACAACACTCTCTGTTGATGATACAGCGGATGTTATTGATGCATTACGCAAAAAATTTCCGTCAATTGACGGACCTCGTAAAGATGATATTTGTTATGCAACGCAGAATCGTCAAGATGCTGTGCGTGATTTAGCCGATAAAGTGGATGTTTTATTGGTTGTTGGTGCTAAAAATAGTTCTAATTCAAATCGCTTACGCGAACTTGCAGATAAAATGGGCACTACTTCGTATTTAATTGATGATGCAACGGACGTACAAGAGCAATGGTTTACAGAGTCTAAATCGGTTGGAGTAACTGCTGGGGCATCTGCACCAGAAGTACTTGTACAACAGGTTATTAGCCGATTAAAAGAGCTTGGTGGTAAGCAGGTTGTTGAGAACCCAGGCGAAATAGAAACTATTGTGTTCGCTGTTCCTATTGAACTGCGTTAATCTAAATATAGAGTATTAAGCTTAATAAAGGAGAGTCGTTATGAGCAAAGTGCCTCAATCAGATGCATTGCTTTTTTCGGCTCTTTTTAATGACCGAGGAGTATTAGCTTCTTTAGTTGTTACACAAGTTATAGCTATTGTTTTAGCGTTTGCACCCAATGTAGAAGGTGATGTTTGGTTACGCCTTGGTGTAATCAGTTTGTTTTTGCATTTAACTGTACTATTTAGCTCTTCTTCTTTGTATTTTTGCAGATTCTTTTTACAGAAAAAAAATCAACCCATTCAGATTACCTCTTTCTTCACTGTTTTTATATTAAGTACTATTGTATTTAGTTTTTTGTATTCTTATATTGCTTTTGATATTAGAGCGGATGAACAGCTACTTTATTTTATTCTTCGTAACTGTATTATTGTATTTTTATTGGCTGCATTATTTGTTCAATTTTTATTAATTTATTTTGAAAAAGAACAACAAACAAAAGCACTTTCTCGTGCTGAGCTCGACGCATTACAAGCAAGAATACGACCTCATTTTTTATATAACAGTTTAAATACAGCAGCTGAGCTCACTCATCAAGATGCGAATGCTGCAGAGCAAGCTATATTAGCTTTAGCTGCTTTATCGCAAGCGGCAATGCGTTCAGGGCAGAGTGTGCCACTTGAGGATGAAATAGCGTTAAGTAAACAATATGTCTCACTTGAATCTTGGCGTTTTGGCAGTCGTTTAAAAGTTGACTGGCAAATACCAAATGAGTTACCAACACTTGCAATACCATGCTTAACGCTTCAGCCTTTAATTGAAAATGCAGTTTGTCATGGAGTTGAAACTAGCGAAGTTGGTGCGATAATTAAAGTTGAATTACATGTTACAACAGGCTATTTAACAATCATTGTCTCTAATCCTGTAACAGCCAGCGATGCAAAAACAAGGCCTAATAACGGGATGGCACTTGAAAACATTCGGCAACGTTTAAACATTTACTATGATAATAAAGCGCAATTAACGATTACTAACAAAAATGACGTATTTAGAGTAAAAGTTGTGATCCCAAAATATATTGAGAATACTTTTTGAATATACTTATTGTTGACGATGAGCCCCTTGCAAGGGCGCGCTTAAAAAGATTAATTGCTACAAATAAAAACATGACGGTTATCGCAGAGGCAAGCAATGGGAATGAAGCTTTAACACAGGTTAAAAAAGTAGTGCCAGACTTAGTGCTTTTAGATGTTGATATGCCAGGTATTAACGGTTTAGAGGTGGCTAAAGAACTTAATAAATTAATTATCCCACCGGCTATTATTTTTGTTACTGCTCATCCTGAGCATGCTCTAAATGCTATTCAGTTAAGTGCCGCTGGTTATTTAGTTAAGCCTATATCAGAGCAAGCATTGCAAACAGTACTTGAACAAGTGGGTCGTATAAATAAAGCACATTTACAAAAGCAGCAAGTTGCTAAAATAAGTTACCAACTTGCAGGTACACTAAAAAGTGTTGAAATGGACTCTATTTATTATTTCAACGCTGAAGAAAAGTACACAAAAATGGTATTTAAAGGCGCTGAAGCGCTTATTGAACAAAGCTTAAAACAGCTTGAAATACTATATCCTTCACTTGTTTTGCGTATCCATCGTAATACGCTGGTAAATAAGAGTAAAATTATAGCGGTGCATTCTCAAGGCAATGGTAATCATGTAATTCAATTGCAAGGTTGTGATGAATTACTGCCAGTTAGTCGTCGAGAGCTCAAAACTGTTAAAAATGCGCTTTAAATAATATTTACTGAGCCTAACATTTAACTTTATGTAAGTGCGACTCATAGGTTGGATCTTAAGGAATAAAACTTGAAAACATGCTCTGAATTTGATCTGATAGTAATCGCCAAACCACTATCTATCCCAAAAGCAGAGCATGAATAAATATAATACTGAGTTAAACAAAATA